>JABDKS010001021.1 GCA_013002105.1 Pirellulaceae bacterium
CGTATCTACCGTTCCATTGGCACTGACAACAAACGTCTCTTTCAGGCCATGCACGGACTGAATCGTAAAGATCGTGGAATTCATCGTCTTGGTCTTCGGTCTTTCAGGAATCGTCTTGTCGAAATCGCAGGTCCCGCATCCGTTGTGACTAACGTTTGCGTCCCTCAAGGGAAGTATTGGCTGCCTGCGGTCTCAACTCTGTCTCAAACCGGGTTTGAACTTAGTAAGATCTGATAGCCGATTGGCTCTGGCGCGGATATATCAATTGCTCCGCCAAATGGATTGCCTGACGATGATCGTCGGCGATGCAACCAACGCGACAAACCACACCATTAGGGTACCATAAAGTGAAACAAACTCCGCTAGCCATCTCCTCGGCTTGTGACTGCATTCACAAACTCGATCGGCTGTTGATCACGCTGGCCGCCTGTCTAATTCTTTGTAATTCATCTGATGCCGACGAACCGCAACGTTTTTACGATCCGGTCAAGCGGAACATCGAAGGATGGACGGTAGCGGTCGATCCTGAGTTGCTATCAGATGAGAACAAATCGGTCGGGGAAACCTGCCTGTCGGCGCTCGCAAACCATCTGCAGCGGATCAAGTTCATCGTTGCCCCTGAGCGGGTCGAGCAACTACAGCAATTGCCGATCTGGATCGATTGGCATCACGAACTTGGCAACATGCAGTACCACCCGGATCGCGGCTGGTTGTTGGCCAACGATCATGATCCTCGCTTGGTCAAACATGTCCACATCCCCCGCGCTGTGCAACTACTCGATCGATCCCAGTGGGCAAAACATCCGTACGTTGTGCTGCATGAGTTAGCACACGCCTATCACGATCAGGTGCTCGGTTTTGACCATCCGGCTATTCGGAAGACTTTTGATCGTATGAAAGTCGAAGGCACGTACGAGAAAGTACTGCTATACACCGGCCAGCACGTTCGACATTACGCATTGTCCAATCACAAAGAATATTTTGCTGAGTCAACCGAAGCTTATTTCGGTGTAAATGATTTTTATCCGTTCGTTCGCGCCGAACTGAAAGAGCACGATCCGAGTATGTACAAGGTAATGCAGACCGTTTGGGGCGAAATTCGCTGAGGGCCGCATTCGCAGGCTCACGGGTTCTCCCCTACGTATCAGCTCCGGACGAATAATCTCTTATTCAGTTGGTTTTGTTAGACGACTCAATCCCGCCTACAGTTCGACACTCTTCACTTACGCACCCAGCCCCCTCCGTCAACGCCAAGAAGCGATGCGTGTCGATTTTGTCATCACCGAACTTTTTGTGGGCGGCGCCGAGCGTTGTTTGACCGAGCTCGCTATCGGGATGGCGCAACAGGGTGACCAGGTGCGTGTCTTTTCGTTTGCGAATTTGCCCGAGGGCGAGCAACGGCTCTTGGCAGATCGCCTGCTCAGCGCCGGTATCGACATCACGACCGGCGACGCGGATCACGCCAATCAGTTTCTGCGAGCCTTCCGACGATTACAGTCTTGGTTCAAGGAGTCACCGCCGGACATTTGCCAGACGTTTCTCTTTCATGCCAACGTCCTGGGAACACTTGCCGCAAAGCGATCGGGTGTGAACACTCGCATCGGCGGAATTCGGGTAGCCGAATCGAAACCGATTCGTATCCACGTCGAACGATTCGCTGCACGACAAATGACATCCGCCGTCTGTGTCAGTTCGGCTGTGCAACAGTTCGCACAGCGTCAACTGAAGATCGAACAGTCGCGATCGATTGTGATTCCCAATTCGGTGAACGTTTCACGCTTTGTCGATGCGGTGCCGATGTCCTGGACCGACCTCCAATGGCCCCCAGATTCCGTCGTATCGCTTTTCATCGGTCGGCTTCATCCGCAAAAAGGGATCGACTTGCTGCAAAGACAGATCGACGTGCTGGCACCAGCCAATTCCAACCGCCGCTTACTGCTGGTCGGTGACGGTCCATTGCGAGGCGATCTTGAAACTTGGGCCGAAAAAATAGGCGCCGATCGTGTACGCATCCTGCCATGGCAAAAAGACGTTGCCCCCATCTTGAAGGCATCACGAGTGCTGGTGCTGCCAAGTCGTTATGAAGGGATGCCGAATGTTGTTTTGGAGGCCATGGCGTCGGGTAAACCGGTCGTTTGCAGCCGCGTGCAGGGAAGCGAAGAACTATTATCACACGATAATGGAAAGCAGGCGTTTGCCCCGGGCGATGACAACGCCATGAAAAAACTCGTCGAACAATTCCTGTGCGACCAATCTTTGTGTGAAGAAGTTGGTTTGAAGAATCGCCGGCGAGCCGAAGTCGATTTTTCGGTGGCCTCCATGGTCGACGCTTACCGCCGCCATTACCAAAGCGTCCTGAACCGCTGACAACGAGGTCACTCGCCTGGTTTCAACATGGATGTGGTTTTCTCGTAGGCCACGACTCAGTCCCGGCAAAACCTCGCCAGGACAAGCCCTGGCTCACACACGTTGTTC
>JABDKS010001046.1 GCA_013002105.1 Pirellulaceae bacterium
GCCCTCCCCGTTGGCTCGCTTAGGCTCACCACCGACCCTCCCGCGACAGCGTGTTTTCCAATGGAAAGTCATACGCGCGGGAGGGTAAAGTGTTGATAGCAAAAGCAGACTTGTGGGTAATGACAAGGTTCCCACCGGCCAAGTCAACTGCGTGACGTCATTGTATCGCGACCCTAACACAATGTAGGGGACGGCATGCAAACCCCGTGTCGTGATCGAAAACGATACAGCGGCCGGTGAAAACCGGCCCAAAACGTCGCTGCCCTGTTGCGATCATTCGCAGGCGTTGGTCCCCACTTCATCGGCGTCCGATTCGTGCCCGTCCGATTTTTCAGCGCATTTCTGTGGCGATGAATGCTGCCGCGGGTTTGATAAAAGCCGGTTTTTGTTCGCCTCAGAGCCGAATCGCCGAAACTTGCTTGCTACACGCGCGAATATCTCCACAATAGACGCACGCAAAGGAAACCACGGCGTTCTCTTCGGCATCCCCATGAATTCAATCCTCCCCTCGCTCACGATTTTTTTCGTGACGGTTCTTACCATTGCTTCGGTTGGCGTGATTGATTTGGCTGCGGAAGAAACCAAGGTTCTCTACGCCGATGATTTCGCGGACGTCGAAGGCTTTCGGTCGACCAACACCAACGACTCTTACGAAGACAGTGATCAAGATCGAACACGTGAAGCTCATAACTACATGAGCAATCAAACGGTCGGCGGCGATTATGTCATCACGGTCCACGAAGACGACAAGACTCTGGGGCCGGACAAGAAGCCCGGCGTATTGGCACTGTCGTTTGTCTCACTTCCCACCGATTCTCCTTACAGTGGGTTTCTCTACCAAGGTCGCATTGGTCGGCCGATTCGGATTCCCAGTCTGTCGGATCGCCCTACCGCGGATGAATTAAAACGTTTGAAAATCTCTTTCCGATATCGCGCGTCCAATCAAGACAGAGAGAATGTCGGTCTGGTGGTCAACTGTCGCATCGAAGTCGATATCGACGATGCTTATGCGGCTCGGCTGGACTTTGGGACGCTCAAAGCTTTTTCAAAGTGGGAGACGTTTGACGCGACGTTTGCAGTGGCGACAAACCACGACGCATTCCTTGCGGCCGTGAAACGCGTCAACAACCCGACATACAAGATCGTCTGGGGGCAACACGGCGAAATTTCCGAGTATCAAAGTGGCGACACGTTGCTGATCGATGACGTAAAAGTTTCGATAGTCGATTGACCTCGTTCCAAGGTCGTCGGGTTCGGCGATCCAAGATTGTGTAGGAACCCCGATGAACCGGCAACCTGAATCAGATGCGAATACATCGGTGCCGGATCCGTTTAGCGCCATCACAATGGATGTGGTCAATGTGGCCGTGTTGATTTCAGATTTGCGCGGCGTGTTATCGCAATTCGAAACGATGCGCCAGTCGGGAATGACCAACGAAGAAATCGTTGACTGGATTCAGTTGGATGAAACGTTGCCGGATCTGCTTGCGATTTTCCCGTTGATCGAGGCAAATAAGCAGGCTGCAATCATTTTCGGCTACCCGACCGTGGAGGATCTGAAAAAGAACGCCGCCGCAACGGTCGTTCCCGAAACGCTTGACGGAATTCGCGATTATCTGATCAGCATCGCTCATGGCCAGCGTGATTTCGAATCGGACAACGTGTACGCGCGGCGTGATGGAACCAAGTTCCATTGTCGCGTTCGCAGCACGCGTGTCGACACGCACTCGCAGCAGTGGGCTGTCGCTACCATCATGGATATCAGCGATCATGTCGCTGTCGGACAGCGGCTTCAGCGAACTCACGATCGACAAAATGTCGCGATCGAGACCTCAAAATTGGGCATTTGGGATGTCGATGTGCGTAGCGCCCAAGTCGTGTTTGATCGACGTTATCACCGCATGCTGGGTTACCCCGACGGGCAACTCAACGGCCCATCGGCTGCGGCCCGGGAACTCGTTCACCCCGAGGATCTCGAGAATACGCGGACCTGGGGGCGGCAGTTGGCCGCTGGTGTCGTATCACAGATCGATGATTCGCATCGGCTCAAGTGCGGCGATGGCAACTATCGCTGGTTTCGATGCCGGGCCGAAATCTCTGAACGCTCCGACGACGGGGCGCCGCTCCATCTGGTTGGGACGTTGGCCGATGTGGATGCCGAGGTCGTTTCGCGACAGCTACTGAATTTGGAACGCGAAGTACTCGGATTGCTGGCCTCGGAACTCTCGCTCGCTGAATCACTCCGCCATCTGGCGCTCGGGATCGAATCCGTCTGGGACAATGTCAAATGCGCGATCAACTTGCATGATCCTGAGCGAGGAACCCTGCACGAAGGCGCCGCGCCGTCGCTCGATCCGGCCTATCTGGAGGTCGTTGACGGATTTGTGATCGCCGATCTGCCAACCGTCTGTGGTCGCTCTATCGAGCGACGAGCGTTTACCTGTATCGCTGACTTGAACGATGCGCCGCCGGAATTTCACGAGATCTTGCCGTTCTACAAAAAGCTCGGGTTGCAGGGATGTTGGTCGGTGCCGGTTCAGGTGGGCGAACAGGTACTGGCGACATGTTGTGTCTTTCCACTCAATCCGCGGCAGCCCACTGACGACGAACGAATTCATCTCGAACGACTCGCCCAAACCGCTGGACTATTGATCGAAGCGGACCGGCAAGCCAGCCAAGCAGCCAGCTTTGATTTGCAACTAAGGACCAAAGATCGCTTGGAGAGCCTGGGAAAACTGGCCGGTGGGATCGCTCACGATTTCAACAACTTGTTGACCGTGATAGTGGCCAATGCGGAACTGATTCAGATTCAACCCGACGGGAACGTGGTCGAACCGGCGTCCCAAATCAGCAGCGCGGCACGGTTGGCGGCGGATCTTTGCAAAAAAATGCTCACTTATGCCGGCGAAGTGCCCTCGCAGCTCAAGCCGCTGGATTTATCCGAGGTCGCGACCGAAATTGTTCGGATTGTCCGATCAGGATCGCCCGTTGGCGTCGATTTCAATATGCAATTGCATGAGCCATTACCACCCGTATTGGCAGACCATGCCATGATCTCGCAGCTTATTTTGAACTTGGTCACCAACGCGGCAGAATCCGTCGACCCGCAAGGAACTGTGACCATCTCGACCGGCACCGAGATCCTACGTGACGAGGATCTGCAGTCATTTTTTTACTCCGACTCCATGACGCCCGGCGAGCACGTTTTTGTTCGTGTTGTCGATAATGGCGATGGAATTGCACCCGAGGTGGCCGAGTCGATCTTTGATCCCTTCTTTACAAC
>JABDKS010001054.1 GCA_013002105.1 Pirellulaceae bacterium
CTAAGCGAGCCAACGGGGAGGGCGAACAGAAGACGTTGATCGCCCTCCCCGTCACACTCGCTAAAGCTCGGTGCCGACCCTCCCACGAACAAATCTCTATTACATGGATGATTTAGCGCGTGGGAGGGTGAATTAAAGAAGCCATCAATCACCCGACTTGTGGGTAAAGACAAGGTGGGAACCGGCCCTACGACTAACAAGCGGTCAGGGCAACAAAATCGGCCGGTGGGAACCGGCCCTACGAAAGCATGCGGGCCTTGGCGGTGCGGTTTCGCTGCGCCCGAGGTCGTTCGTTTGGAATCCAGTGAGTTGTCCACTGGCTATTTTTTATTGGCTTTCGGTTTTCCGAGTTTCTTGATTTTGATGTTCTTGAACTGAACCTTCATGGGCGGTCCGCCGTGAAGTTGCAGCGCGATGAGCCCTTCGTTGCGGCGATTGTCTTTGTCTCGGTCGGTGCAGTCGATCATCAGCGTATCGTTGATGTAATGCTGCATGTGGTATCCCTTCACGACGACACGAAAGGTGTTCCAGTCAGGATAGTCATGAACTTTCTTGCCGAGTTCCTCGGGGTCCCCCAAGCTTTCGACCTTGCGGGCCAAGCCACCTTTCTTGGGAGCGTCGCCGGCGCCCAGGATGACTTTCTCGCCACGCTTGGCCAAGATGCCTCGGAACTTTTCACCGTACAGTGTGCCGACCCACTGTTTCGCAGCATCCATGTCGGCCTGGTACCCGCCAATTCGCCATTCGTCTGCTCCGTCTTCCAAGCGAAACGAGCGATACTGCACGCCGCTATTGTGGCCTTCGATGCGGAAGTCGAATACTAATTCAAAGTTCCCGTCGAATTCATCTTTGTAGATGCAGAACGTATTTCCGTCGGTCGGATTGTCTTTGGTGGTGATGCCGGTAATGGCACCGTCTTGGATCGACCAAAATTTTGGGTTTCCGCTCCAGCCTTCCAAGCTCTCGCCATCAAACAGCGAAACGAAACCGTCGCCCTCTTTGGCGTGTCCGATGGGAGATGGCAAGCAAGTGGCGATGAATGCCAACGCAACGAAAGTACACAAAAAACGCATTGGGGCAGGTCCTTGATCAAACCGGGAGGGTGGGAAATTCAGTTGGCACATCATAGCTCAATCCCAGCTGGCTGTTGTGCTCGCATGGCTTGCCCTATTCGCGGAACTCTGACATGGGCGGTGGGACCGATCGATGTGATCGCTGCGGCGTCTAGAGCAATTTTAGTTTTCTCGTAGGCCAGGACCTGTCCTGGCGCAGCTGTGCGAGGACAGGTCCTGGCCTACGATTGATCCCACGTATTAAGTAAAAATGCTCTAGCCGACTTGGTCGTCCAGTTTGGCCAATCGCTGCAGCAGGTCATCGGCATTGAAGGGTTTTGCCAATCGCATCTCGGCATCGGACCCGCTGGAGACGTCGTCTTTGGCTTCGTCCGACCACCCGGAGATCAGCACGCGGCGTACTTGGGGCCACCGCTGCCGGCATTCCTGCAATAGTTGATCACCACGCATATTTTTGAGGGTCAAGTCGCTGATGACGACGTCGTACTGTGATGTCTCCAGACGCGCGATTGCCTGGTCGCGATCGGCAACCGCATCGGTTTTCAAACCCTTGACAGCTAGCAACGCGCAGATGCTTTCTCGTACCGATTCGTCATCGTCGACCAACAGGACGCGCCGGCCTTGATGGCCGTCGGTTGACTTCGGAACGTCGCTACGTGGCGGGCAGGTTAACGGCAACGTGATTTTGACCTCTGTTCCGCGACCCGGCTTTGACGCGATCTCGATCTGTCCGTTGTGTTGGGCGATGATTTGTTGGCACATCGTCAGTCCAATACCGCAACCATCGGGTCGAAAGGTAACGAACGGCTCCAAGCAACGCGTGACTTGGTCGTCAGTCATTCCCTGTCCGTCGTCCGCGACCGAGATCACTGCGTGATCCCCAGCCGCTTCTGCTCGTATCTCAATCTGACCTTGTTGCGGGATCGCGTCGACTGCGTTGAACACGAGATTGGTCAGAACCGATCGCATCGCGGACTCGTCGATCTCGACACGCAGCTGATCAGTCGCATGCCATTGCAAATGGACCGATTTCCCATTGCGGGAAGCGTCAGATTTCCATCGGGGCTGAGTTAACTCGGCGACGCTTTGCAAAAAATCCGACAACACCACTTGGCTGTAGCGAGGTACGGCGGGAGGTTGACCGAGTCGCTTGAAACGATCCACGATGGCGCCGATGTCTTCAACACATCGCTGGATTCG
>JABDKS010001055.1 GCA_013002105.1 Pirellulaceae bacterium
CTAAGCGAGCCAACGGGGAGGGCGAACAGAAGACGTTGATCGCCCTCCCCGTCACACTCGCTAAAGCTCGGTGCCGACCCTCCCACGAACAAATCTCTATTACATGGATGATTTAGCGCGTGGGAGGATGAATTAAAGAAGCTATCAATCAGCCGACTTGTGGGTAAAGACAAAGTTCCCACTGGCCGCCCCTGCGCAATCGGCCGGTAGGAACGGGCCCTAGGACTTGCGCTGACGCGAAACAGGTAACCACTGCACAGATCCAAAGCCCGGCATCGGCGAACGCTAGCATTGGCCTCGGCGTTATTGATCACCGATCTGCATTCCGACCAAAAACCCGATCATCGCGCCGACCAACAGACTGATCGGAACGGCGATCGCCAGGGCGATGGCAATTGCCAAGCCATGCTTGGGACGTTCGGTAATTTGTATATCTTGGTCAAAACCCATCGGCATGGGCGGCATCATTGAATCCGAGTTGACATCCGACATGCTCAACCCGCCCGAGTTGGCAAGATCCGAGTCCCCAGCGCGCACCGTCGGCGATTCAATACCAGGTAGTTCGCTAGGTGGTGGAGGCGGTGTCCAAGCTTGACGATCAATCGGTCGGTTGATCGCTTCGATCACCGTGCCGGCCCACGGCTCCAATCGCTCGGCCACCTCCGCCGCGGTGGCGATCCGACGCGCCGGATCCTTTTCCATCATGTCAGCGATGGTGTCGACGAAGTCTTCGCTCAAGTCCGGTGCAAATTTCCTCGGATGCCAAGGTGTCTGTTCGCAGTGTCGCTTGCACTTTGATTTGGAATCACCGCCGGGGAAGGGCACTTTTCCAGTGACGGTGTAATAAAGGGTGCAACCTAGGGAGTAGATATCGCTGGCCGGTCCGACCGCCAACGGGCTGCGAATTTGCTCGGGCGAAAGGTAATCGGCAGTGCCGACAATTTTTCCGGCGCGAGGATCGTCGTCTAACCCCATGCTCCAGGCAGCCAATCCAATATCGGACACCTTCGCGTGCCCATCAGGTGTGACCAAAATATTTCCCGGTTTGACGTCGCGATGGACGAGGCCCAACTTGTGGGCGTACTGCAAACCCAGAGCCGCTTGAGCGATGATCATTGCCGCGTGATGCATCGAAAGCGGTCCGCCGCTTCGCACCAAACGTCTTAGATCCGTGCCGGGAACATATTCGGTTACCAAATAGTGCACGGAACCGTCGTGACCGGCGTCAAAGGCACGTACGACGTAGGGACAGTCCAAACCGGCTTGAACCCGGATCTCTCGCGCAAATGCTTCGCGTGATTCGGCAGTCGACTTTTCCCGCGGCAAGACCTTCACGGCACACTCTCGGCCCATCACGTTGTGAACCGCTTTGAATACTTGGCCCATGCCGCCTTGACCGATCCATTCGGTGATCAAATAGGGCCCCAACGTCAGCTTCGTGCGACCGGACATCAGTTGTTGTGACTGATAGTCTGTGATAATCCCGCTTTTGACCAACGTCGCCGCAATCACTTTGTCGTCATCGGTCTTGGCAATGTCGATGACCTTTTGCAACTTCCGCGGCGAAACCAATTTGCTACGAATCGCGGCTTCGCGAAAAGTGAGTTTCGAATCGGGTGTCGAATCAGACATGCAGAGCACAGAAAAGGCCGGCTAGGCTCACTAGCGATGGTTGCCGACTAGGATTGAAACACCACCAAAAAATCCGTCACTTGATGGCCTGACACGGAAAAGCGAACGGTGTCTGCTTTCCATTTCATCCCAGTCACCTGCTTTGCATCCGCATCGTCGTCGGATGCTTGCGGTATTGACTGGTTGATTTCTTGCAGATCACCCAATTGTAGGTTAGTCGCGAATTGGACATCGCGACAAAATCGAATTGCCAAGCTTGCTGATTTGCTGCGAGTTTGAATCACGCGAACGGACGCGGCCAGCAATCCGTCCTCCCGACGATGAACCACCAAACTGCTGATCATCGCTTCGGCGGGTGCCACATGGGTAATCCACCCACGCGGTGGCAGACTCGATTTTGAAACGATCGAAACCGCCGTGGGCGGACAAATCAAACCCTTAGCGTTGCCCACCGGATTGGGCGTGTCAAAACCATAGGCGAGTGAAAAGGACTCTTTGGTCTCGCCCTTTACCACCAGCAGCGTGTCAATGAACCGATCACCAACGCGGCGATGATACGTTAAACCACCGGCGCCGATTTGAGTCTGCCGCTCGGCTTCGTCAATCACCAAACCGAGCGGTGCGATCAATCGTCGACTTCGCGCGCGATGCAATTTGTCACGCACGATCACACGAGCAATCGATGATTCGGACGCGACGGCAACTCGAGCGCCCAAGTAACTCTTCCAAGGATCGGTCGAGAAAATGCCGGTGGGCTGGACCCGACCGGCAATCTGAACCCAGCGACTACCTCGCTCCAAGCGATACTCGATCGTGTACGTGGCAACACTCTTGCTAGCCGGATCCAACACCGAACCGGACACTTCGATCACGCCGACCGCCTCGGACGACTCCATGACGCGAATTTTTTCGCACGTCATCGTGGAGGAATGACCGTCCGACGAATCCTCCTTTTTGGATTTCGGCCGATCGTCTGACGGCGATGCCCAAACCAATCGCATCGAAAATCGATTGCCCCGTGTGCCACCGCTGTAGACGCCCTGGATCCCTCCCGTCTCGTCGCTGATCGATACTTCCATGAATTCGTTTCGCAGCGTGTTACCATCGGCAATCGTGGCGGGTCGAAAAAACCGTTTGAACAAAGATTGTTTTTGCCCACCGCCGTCGCCGCCTTGCACGACGGCAAAACCGCTCGCTGGCACATCGACCGACACATCACTTCGATCCCCTGTGCAGGAAACCGCGTAAATGTGTTCGGGTCCAACCGAGACTTGGCTGTGCGTCGTCACCAATGCTCGCTTGCCAACCGACAAGGGATTGACCACCATCAGCGACCGATTCGCGTCGTCGGTTTCTGCTCCAGACGCCTTCGCGAACTGGGCAGCCAGTTCGATCGACTGCAAGTCGACCGGCTGATTGGTCTCGCTGTCGGACGGGCGATCATTATTTGATGGGCGGGCAGCGATCAGAGCCGTCATGCCTTCGAGCAACCGACCGGCTTCGTTTTGCACCGCGTTTTTTGCCGACTTGATGCCGGCGGTAATAGGATCCACGTCGCCGCGATGAACCGCGCTGGTCAGCGATTCGTGTGAATCCGATGACACAGACCGGGTGGTGCCGTGATGGTACGGATGTTCGCCCTCGCAAAAATAGTCGTGCAGTTTCCAGAATCGTCCCAGGGCCAGGCACCACGATGCCACACGACGCAAATCTTGAAAACTCTCGCACCCTTGCCCTGGCCAATGAGCCAGCAGTGCCGTTGCGATTTCGCCGCTATCGATCGACTCACCCAATCGGGCTCCCAAACTCAGAAAAGCCGAATCGCCCGCCGCATCGATTGGCTTCGCCGTCAGCGACTCAATCTCCACGCCGCCGGCCTGTTGGATTACTTTTGCTTCTTCGCCAAATCCAGTCCCACGAGCGAAGTCGATGGGAATCAGACCGACGTAACCCAGCCTGACTAACGTCGGCGTCAAGTCAGATGGAGTCGAACCGGAGAATCGTGCGTAGACGGTTGGAGGCTGGCCTATTGCCTCGGTCGCTAATTGATGCCCAGCATTCATCACCGATTCGGCTTGGCCAAACGTCATCGCGTCCATGCAGGCATCTCCCAACGGCGCGCCTCCGGCCCAGCCAACGTGCCCATCACCGAGCATCGATTTGAATCGGTCGTACTTGCCATCGCCGGCCGCCGACAATGCCTGTGCGACCTCGGCGTCAATCAACACGTTTTGCGGTGTGTCCAATCGCGCCGCCTGCTCTTGATTCGTCGCTGGCGAGAATTGCTGAACATCGGCCACTTGATCGAGGGTCGATGGCGTCAGTAGTGTCAGGTCGATCAGATGGGGATCAGACGAAAAATAGTGATCGCGCTCTTCGGACAAACAATCGAACACATTGTGCAGTGCCGTCACGGCTGTTTCGACATCGCCGTCCAAGTAGGCCTTTGCCGCCTGGACAGCTTGCTTTTGCAGATGGATTTCGTCCAGGTTGCTCGTGTATCGCAAACGGCGGGTCATGATTTGAACCTGCAGCACGGCATAGCCGGCGGCAAAGAAGTCTTCGACGCCAATCCTGCGGTGCTCGGTTTCTAGTTCTGCCAGCGGTTCGGATAGGCCGAGTGCCGCCAGCATTTGTGTGCGATCGGCCCCCTGAATCCACTGGCAGTCGTGATTGCGTTGGCACTTATTCTCGAAACCGGACGGCAATTGATCGAAACTCGGGTCGGGTACAACTACGATCCGTGGTCCGTCCGGCTCGGGGGGCGAATCGGCTCGGTACCAAGTCGGAATCTGCCCCGACTGGGCAA
>JABDKS010000016.1 GCA_013002105.1 Pirellulaceae bacterium
ATTTGTCCCAGACTACGTTTAGAATCGCCGGCATATCGCGGGTGTTGGCGGTGATTGCGACTACCGCGTTTCGATCGGGCAGCACAATGCAGAATTGTCCGTCTTTGCCATCGCCGCGGTAGGCATCGTGTCGGCATCGCCAAAACTGAAAACCGTAACCTTGGTCCCAATCTCGATCGGGATCACTCCCGTTTGAGACCTGCTTGGATGTTGCCTGCTCGATCCATGCCTTGGGAATCAGTTGCCGTCCATTCCAGTCGCCCTTTTGCAAATAAAGTTGTCCGAACTTGGCGATGTCTTCGGTCCGCAGGAACAGCCCGTACCCGCCCAACGTAATGTCTTGCGGACTAGTGTCACAACGCGGCTTTTCGATTCCCAACGGGCCAAACAAGCGAGGCTGCAAATAGTCCAAGACCGTTTCGCCGGTGACTTGCTGAACGATCGCCGACAAAATGTACGTCGCCGGCGTGTTGTACTGAAAATGAGTTCCCGGTTTGTGCGGAACTGGATGATTTAAAAAAGCTCGGACCCAATGCTTTGCTTCCCGCAAACGGACTTCCTGTTGGTGCCCGGCGGTCATCGTTAGCAAATCACGGACACGCATTGCCTGCAGGTTGTTGGACGGGTTTTCCGGCGCGTCATTCGGAAAGAACTTCAACACCGGGTCGTTGATGCTCAGTTTCCCTTCGGCGACGGCAAGCCCGACTGCGGTCGAAGTAAAGCTCTTGCTTAGAGACCAAAGAATATGCGGCTTGTCGGCAGACTCCGGTTTCCACCACGCTTCCGCCACCACGTAGCCATTGCGAACCAGCATGAAGCTGTGCATCGAATCAATTTGGTCATCAGCTGTTTCAATGAATTTGCGAATCCCTGTCGTCGCGATTCCTTGCGACTCAGGTGTGCTGCGCGGTAAAGCGGTGGTGGCTAAAGTCGCGTCTCCCGCGGTGACAAATGCGGATGGAGAGAACGCTGTCAGGAAACAGATCAAAGCAGATTCTAGAATTCGCATGTCAATTTTTGGTTTGCTGGGATGTGTAGTGCCAAGGTTGCAGGGGCCACCGGCGTGCAAGTGGCCGAGTCTTGGTTTGGTCAGATTGTAGGCACGGATCGATCGAAACGTTTGGCTGGCCGTCATTTCGAGTTGCGACGGTGAACCCAGGAATGACTGGTTGCCCGATAAACGGCGTTACTTCCGATTTGATCAGTCAGTGAATCAACCACCTTATCGACTTCACGTTGTGAGGACTCGCCTTCATCCAGGTCAAACAGCGACAGTTGCTTGGCCTCGCCCGGCTGCGTCAAGGATCCGACGGACACACCAATTAAACGGACTGGTCGCGGTTGCTTGCTGCGCATGTCGTCCAGCAAATCAACGGCACCACGAAATATTTCGTCGGTGCAGTCCGTCGGGCGCGCAAACGTTCGCGACCGGGCAAAAGTACGGAAATCTTCTCGTCGATACTTGATGCCGACGCTTCGTGCTTCACGGCCGTGACGTCGCAGTCGCCGTCCGACCTGTTCGCACAAATGACTGACCACGGCCCGCAGCGTTTCCTTGTCCGAGAGGTCTTCCGAGAAAGTACGCTCGTGGCTGATCTGTTTGGCTGTGTGATCGGGAACAACTCGTCTGGCATCGATGCCGTTGGCGAGTTTCCACAAATGATCGCCCCATTTGCCAAATTTGCCGCGCAGGATCTCGCGGTCGAAGATGCGGATATCGCCAATCTGGTTCAGATTCAAACGCTTCAGTTTCTCCTGGCCGACTCGTCCGACACCCCACAGACGCGAGACTGGCAGTGGATCCAGGAACGCAATGACTTCGTCGGCGCTCACTTCGACGAAGCCGTCCGGCTTGTTCAGGTCGCTGGCGATCTTCGCCACGAACTTCAGTGGAGCAATTCCGACGCTGGCGACCAGATTCAATTCAGTTCGGATCGCAGCCTTGATTGACCTTCCAATCGTTGCCGCATCTCCGTGTAGACGCTCGGTCCCCGCGACGTCCAAGAAAGCTTCGTCAAGCGACAAGGGTTGAACAACCGGTGTGTAGCGATGGAATATTTCGCGGACCTGCCTTCCGATTTCGGCATAATGGCTCATCCGTCCGCGAACAAAGATCAGATCTGGACAGAGTTCCTTTGCGCGTTTGCCTGGCATCGCGCTGTGAATTCCAAACCGCCTCGCTTCGTAGCTGGCCGCGGCCACAACACCGCGTGACGAAGAACCGCCGACGACGACCGGCTTTCCGCGCAGACTCGGATCATCACGCTGCTCGATCGCCGCGTAGAAGGCATCCATGTCGATATGCAGAATCATGATCGGCCCAGCGTTATGGTTGGCCCAGCGTTATGGTTGGCCCAGCGTTATGGTTGGCCCA
>JABDKS010000012.1 GCA_013002105.1 Pirellulaceae bacterium
ACAGAGTCGGTGGTCCATCTTGTCGAATTCCGATCCGGCATTCTCAATCCGGTTGCAAATACTTTACACCTAAGTCGCGGGGCAGCGGCGTGACTTGATTTTCCACGCCCCATCGCTCCCATGCCGCATTGAGTTCGTGTACCAAATCTGCATGCTGTTTCGCCAAGTCGTTTGATTCGATCCGGTCGATCGAGATGTCGTACAATTCCCAGGGCTGATCATCGAGCGCCACAAGCTTCCATTTTCCGCGACGCACGGCGCGGTTTCCTTGGTGTTCAAAAAATAACGTCCGCTCGCCCGTGCCATGATTGATCTGGTGAATGAGATCGCGCCCTGGCAATGGCAGCGGCGATTCATACCGAGCACCACTGACAGCGATCGCCGCGGGCATCAGATCGATGACGTGAGCCGACTGGCGATGCACGGAACCACCTTCGACGCTCAACCCTTCGGGCCAATGCACAATTCCTGGCGACGCGATGCCACCTTCATGATTGAAGTGCTTGTAAAGTCGCCAAGGTGTGTTGCACGCATTGGCCCATCCTGATCCAACACTGTGAAAGGTACCGGCGATTCCCATTTGATCCAACTGCTCCCCTTTGTGCAGAATATTTTGGTTGCTCGATACAATGTCAAATCCAAAGGGATCCCATTCGAAGCACGCACCGTTGTCGGAAGTAAACACAATCAAGGTATTTTGAAACTCTTCGGCGGCCTTGAGGTCTTTGATCACACGGCCAATCTGTTGGTCCAAGCGATCGACCATCGCCGCATGAATCGCCATCCGCCGTGCAAGATCTTGCTGCCGATCGGAATCCAAAGTATCCCAAGCAGGATTCACACCGATTTTCGTTTCTCCATAGTTCCGCCAATGCGAACGCGGACTCAGTTTTGTGCTTTGGCTGACAATCTGCAGTTCTTTCATTCTCTGCAATCGATCTTCACGTAGTCGATCCCAACCGATGTGATAACGCTGGGCGTACTTGGCAATCTCCGCTTTGGGTGCTTGCAAGGGAAAATGCGGCGCGTTGTATGCCAGATATAAAAACCACGGACGCTCAGGCGTCTGCCGTGCGAGTTGTAAAAAATCGATTGCGTGGTCCGTCACTGCATCGGTTGCATAGAACTCTCCGTCGGCGTACTCGCGAGCACGTCTGTCTTTGGGGAATCGCACGAGATGATCCGCATCAAAGAAACGCTTTGCGCTAACCAACGTCCCGTAAAACTCTTCGAACCCATTCTCAGTCGGATCCGGCGTCCCCAAATGCCACTTGCCCGACATAAACGATCGGTAACCTGCCGTCGCCAACACCTGTGGAATCGTTTGTGCGTCATCCGAAAGCACGCCGCGGTAGCCGGGACGCCCCAAATCATTGGTGGTCATGTGCCCCAAGCCGACACGATGCGGATACTGCCCCGACATCAAACTGGCTCGCGAAGGGCAACACCTACCCGTGTTGTAAAACTGAGTCAGTCGCACGCCACCGTCAGCGAGTGAGTCCAACACGGGCGTCTCGATCTCACCGCCGAAACATCCCAAGTCGCTGTAACCCAAATCATCAACCAGAATGTACAGAATGTTGGGACGCGCCGGTTCGCTCGCGACAGCCATGGTGGACAGAGAGACAAGCAGCGAAATCACCGTCAATCGAATCATGGCAGCAAGTAATCGTCAGGTAAAGAAAAAGACGCGAATCAAAGAGTTTAACCCGAAGAGCAACCCCGTAGAACGGACTTCAGTCCGTTACCCACGTCAGCTCCGTAGTACGGACTTCAGTCCGTTACCCACCTTCAATTTTATTACCGCGGCACTGCCCAACTGGATTCCCGGTCGCTTCGTCCCTTTTAAAACGTTGTGGAGATCGCACAGGAGCAACGGACTGAAGTCCGTTCTACGGGGGTGCACAGGGGTAACGGACTGAAGTCCGTTCTACGGGGGTGACCAATAGGACGACCGAAAGCAAATTACAAAACAGACGAATCCAACAACGGCAAACCCGCCGTGGACCCACCATTGGACTGCGGTCGGTATCTCGCCAAATTTTACAATCATCCGCCACAGATTGATTCCGCTATTGATGAAGAAGTGTGCGGCGATCGTCGGCAAAATGGACTGACTACGCCACGCGATGTACCCCAACCAAAAACCGATGGGAATCACCGCAATGATGTTCAGCGGCATAATATGAACCAACGCAAACACAATCGAAGTAACCGTGATACCTGTAACGGCGCCCCATCGCTGGACCAATCGTTGCTGCATGTACCCGCGAAACAAGACTTCCTCAAAAAGCCCTGGTAAGACACCGATCAGGATTACGAAAGCGATTGCGGTGGGAATCGTCAGTTTGCTAAAGAGCGATTCAAACGACGCGTCGGCGGGCAAAAAATCGGAGGCTGCCACCGCAGCAGTCAGTCCAACGACCGTTGGAAAAATGGTTCCGATCGCGGCGAGCCAATAGATACTACGGGACGGTTTCGGCGTCGACCACGAAATTCGTTCACGCCATGGAGTCGGCGACTTCCAAACACACAGCAACGCCGTCAAGCCGAACCCCAATTGCCCCAGAACCAACATCGACAAGAAAAAGGGGGGCTCGGTGAGCCGTTCGGTCAATTTGGGACCCAGTTGCTCCGGCGTGACACCGTTTGCTAGTTCGATCGCGACCAACACGATCGTCAGAATCACTTGCAACACCGTCGCGATGAGCAACGAAACAAGCACCGCGGTAAACACCGTCCACACGCGTGGCAGATCACCACGATCCGTCGATGTCGATGACTCGAGCGGATCTGTCAAATCACCGGACATCATGCCGTTTCGCCAGAAGTGTTGCGGATAGAAGTGGTCATCATACAACGATGATCACTCCGCTGACACAACGTGCTGCTGACACACCCGGCCGCCGGAATAATGCACGCCAATTGCTTGACGTCCACCCCAGCTTGCGGTGGATCGAATAGAGGATTTAGCAATGTCAGGTGCTGATTGCACCGGTAGAAGACGGCGACGCACCAGGCGCAATTCCATCGACCTCTCAGGACGTCCGCCGTGGCTGCCGTCAACGCCGGATCGGCGTCCCTACTGTTTTGAAAGTCGTAGGATCTGTCGTCGCACTTTCGGCGGCATGATGTAGCGGGGATTGTTAGACGCGTCTTCGCCGGCGTCTGGATCAACCTTCAAGAACTTCAGATCGAAGCGATTTTCTAACTTGGCCATGATCGCTTTGAGTGAACGCATCTTGTTCTTGGGCAATCCCAGTAACTCATCCAGTTCGGGCAGCGACAGTGGTTGGTCAGCAGACTCGGCGATCTTCAATAAATGCTTCCACATCCCGCGACTCTGAATCCGCTTCAGTTTTTGCGGCAACGGCAAGCTGGCAACGTCCTCACGAGCCGGCCCACAATTGCCGCCGCCGGCTTCCATTGCTCCACCCCGTCGCCCCCTGCCACGCGGGCCGCCGCCTCGCGGACCACCGCCACCGTTGAGACGTCGGTTCAAAATCTCCATCGCCTTTTTGCAATCGGCTTCGTCTTCCAAATTCACCATTAAATGAGGCACTCGGCTCTCCCTTCGCACAAATCAATCAGTCTTCCATACCTCGGCAGAGAACACCGCCGAGACTTTCGCAGTGCTTACGCCTTGCGTGAGCACTGCATAGATCATAGCGGCGCCGGCGGCCAAGGCAAGGGCTGGGCCGGTTCTGTTAATTCGCCCTCTCCATTCTCGTCGGATACTGTGTCGGTTCCGGCGACATCGACGGCGTTGACGACGCGAAAACGGATTCCACGCGGATCGACGCCAACTGCTCCGATCCCTTGGCCGATGTCGCTGCGGATCCGGTCGCTTGCCCGTTCTGGAGGATCGTCGCAACGGGCACCCGCCGATCGGCTCGGGTTATGGACGACGCACAGCGGCGGAGCATGCATCAAACGTAATGCGCCCGCGTACCAGGAAGCCGTATCGGGGGTACCGAAAATCGGTGGGCGATCACCTGAAAACCGGTGATCCACCTGAAAATCGGTGGTCGCCCGGGCCAATCTAAAATCTCAAATAGCCGGGCCGCGAAATGGGCCATCGGATGGTGCTGGTGACGCCATTGACGCTGACGCCGGCCTAGCTAGACTGGTGCTAATGAGAACCGTTGTCAATAAGCAAGGTCGGGCATCGAAGTGCTAAAAGAAACGATTTTGAACGTCTTCCCGGGCGCAGACGATAGTCACCGTTTGGTGGTCGCGATCCAACAATCCGCCGAGGGTCCCAGCAATTTGGTTCTTCGACAGGAGACTTTCGCAGCAGACGTTGGCTGGTTTGTTCAAAGCCGTGTCGCAATCGAACCGTGCCAGGTCACCGGGCTCAAATTGGCGCTGGGCAGCGGTTCGCCCCATTGCGGTTCGCCCAAGTCAAGCGTCCCGCGTGCCAAAATGCCAGCCCAACGGGTGTCCGCTTCGATTCTGCCGTTTTCCGATGCGTTGGCGAATCAAGCCAGCTAAATTCCGCCGACGCCAAGCGTCCGGCGGAATCGTTCGATTTTGGACCATCCCTGATCGGGACGATTAAGCGGTCTTCTGTGACGAGCCCGAACCGGCGGCGGAACCTTCGCTGTTCCGCAGCAACTTCGTGTACTCATCCACGCCCTCTTGTTCTTCTGTCAGGATGTCTTCCAGGAAGATCACGAGCGCTTTGTCGCCCTCGGCCATGTCAATCGCTTTGCTATACATTTCGACCGCTTTGGCTTCGAAAGCGAGGCTGAACTGCAGGACTTCCTGTAGGTCACGTGATTGTTTGATCTCGTTGCGCGTCGCGACAGGAACACCGCCCAAAGCGACGATTTTGTCGCCCACCTTTTGTGCGTGACCGAACGACTCCTTTGCATCGTCCAAAAATTTCTCGGCGTAGACCTCACGCCAAACACCTTCGACGATAAAGCCCGCCTGTGCATACTGGGCCACGCCCGTCCATTCGTGTTTCAGGATTTCGTTCAAGTGGTCAATGATTGCTGAATCTGCCATGGGATTTCTTTTGCGACGGTTGGGTGGGGGTCAAAGACGTTTGTTCTCTGCACAATATCGCATCGAGTATCTGTGTAAAAGGTCAGAGTGGTTGTCGGCTGGAGAATATCTGCCGACGCCGTGGACTGTTGAAAACGACTCTCAATTGCATGTCGCCTGGGTCGGCCTTTCACCCAGTACCGATTCGTCAATACCGACTTGCGACAACGGGCGGGGGCGTGACGAGCCAATCGGGACTGGTTTCGTGCGAATTCCGCGTGACCGGGATAATCATCAAAGTCTCACAAGCTGCGTTGGCAACATCCAACGATAGCACCTGCAAGCTTTGCGCACGTTACCAGACGAGAATCGTCCCACCACGGTTACAACCGATCTAATCAATTCACGTGCGATAGCCCGATGGAGTGGACCGATGAATCCAAAAGGTGCAATCCCACTCATCGGGATGCCCATTTATCACCGGAAACCCGAGTATCACGGCCCCATGGGCATTGATTAACCGCGCGAGGAATCAATAGTGAAGGTTCACCTGTACACCATCGTTGCAGTCGCGACGTTGCTTTGCGCGATCGCGCCCTGCATCGCTCAAACGCCGGCGCTGGGTGACCTCGATCGGCTCCAATTGCAACTGGACGAACAAGCAAACACGATTCGCGAACTGACCGACCGTTTGAACTCCCAGGACGAACGATTTGGTCGCGCTCCGGCGACAGACAGCAAGTCATGCACTCCGGACAGCGTCTTACGATTGCCGCTCGTTTGCCAAGAACCGATCGACGCAGGCTGCGATGATTCCGGTAGCGATGCACGCGTGCGCAAGCTGGATTACTACGCTGATTACAACAAGGGTTTCGCGATTCGCCCATTCGATCCCAGCAAAAATCCTTTCTCGTTGAAGACAAATTTTTGGGTTCAGTTCCGACATCACGCATTTGCTCGTGAAGATGAATCGTGGACCGACAACGCGGGCGTAACACGACCGGTGCGCAGTCGTAACGCATTTGACCTCGAACGTGCTCGACTGGTGTTTTCGGGATTTGCGATTGATCCACGCCTGACGTATTTCTTGCAACTCGATGGTGACACGGACGGCTCGCACGCCGTCGACTTTTTTGACTTCTGGTGGGGCTGGAAATTCTCCGACCGATTCCGCGTTCAGGTCGGTAGACGAAAAGTCACGGGGAGCCGCCAGTGGCTGCTGACTGCCCGGCGAACGCGTTTTACCGAGCGTCCGATGGCAAACGATTTTTTCCGACCCGATCGGACGGTCGGCATCTTCGGTTTCGGATCGTTCGGCGACACTGGCAAATACCAGCTGACATTTGGCAATACCCATCGAACCAATACGCCTGAGTCTCGATCGGACAATCGACTCATGTTTGCGGCCACCAGCTTTTTTGATCCGCTGGGCGCCTACGGAAATTCGATTGTGGACGAAGAGGTCACCGATCAAACCCGCGTGCGGCTAGGGCACTCGGTTGTTTACTCTCAGCAGCGCGGCCGTCGATTGGGCGTTCCCTTTGACGAGGCCAACTTTGTGCGGCTGTCTGACGGAACACGTTTGACACAAATTGGTGCCTTATCGCCCGGCGTGACGGTGTCAGAATTCGACCTTTACTCCTACGGTGTCGACGCCGCCATCAAGTGGAACGGGTGGAGCATGAATGCCGAATATTTCGCCAGGTGGATCGAACAAATCGAAGGCGACGGACCGGTGCCAACGACCGATCTGTTTCAGCATGGACACTACGTCGAAGGCGGATACTTTTTGGTGCCAAAGCGATTCGATGTCAACGGTCGGTACTCACAAGTCGGCGGCGAGTTTGGCACCCGTTCGGAATACGCCATCGGGTGCAATTGGTATCCGCTGGCCAAGCAAGCGATCAAATTGTCGTTCGACGTGACAACGCTTGACGGAAGCCCGTTGCAGAACACAGCCAGCAACATCCTCGCCGGCGACGATGGCACGCTGTATCGATCACAATTCCAAGCTGAGTTCTAGGGCCAGTATCGGCGACCCATTCAACAGATCTGCGGCGGCCAACAGCTCTGCGGCGGCATTGCAGGCAACACGGCGACGCGTTGTTCATTGTTTGGCCGTGGCCTGCAAATCAGAACTCCAACGCCCCACAGTTCGACTTACAGCGTCGATCTGTCAAACAGCCCGTGCAAAGCATTCGCTATGGGGTGTTGACCCGTCGATAATATGGTCATCCTTTGCGTTCTTGGTGCGGGATCGTCCGTTCTGGCGTCCCAGCGTCCAATTCTTGCTACAAGCACTGCAGTTCCCAGAAGTCCGCCCGTCGGCAGCCCTACAACTAGAGTTCCGGCACAGCGATTGCTCAGTTGTTTGCAAACACAAACAACCGTAGCCGCCCAGTCCCTGGCGGCACCCTTCATCTGGAACCCACCATGCTCGAGACAATCGTCGATCAATACGAAAACCTTCGCGATGAAGTTAGCCAGCGTGCGGAACTGGGGGAACCAAACGAGCGTAACGCGGGAATCAGTACCTACGAGTCAACCGTTGCTTTCGCCGCTGCGATGGGTGCCACCATCATCGCACGCGAGGTGCTGGAAGCGACATGGCGCAAAACGCTCGACCGCGACCCACCCAAAAATCCGACTTCCAGCGACGTTCCCTGGAAGGAAGCCGTCATCTGGGGAGTCACCTCCGGAGCCCTGGTCGGACTGACTCGAATCGCAGCACGCAGGCTCAGTACCGGTGCTGTTCGCAGTTTACGATCATAATTGGTGTCCAATTCGTCCAACCATCACCGATTCGCGATCGAAAATTTCGAGTGGCTCGATCGATTCGTTCCCAACCGCTGGTGGCCGGGAGGTTGGCTTCAAACGATATCCATCAAGGCGATTCGCCCAACGATCTCTGTCGATAGCTGGGACGGCGCCGTTGAATTTCAGGTTGCCGGAGATCAAACACCACCGGATCAACTTTGCGGTTATTACCTGCCGACCAAATGCAATTCGAAACGTGCGACCGTCGTCATCATGCACGGCATGGGTGGGGATGCAAAAAGCGGCTACATGTGCAGCATGGCGGCGAGTTTGTTGGATGCCGGTTACAGTGTCATCCTTTGGAACAATCGCGGTGCGGGTGATTCAGCGGGTCAGTGCTCAGGACTTCATCATCCCGGTTACACCGACGACATCCGACGACTGGTCGATCATTTGCGCGAGCGTCACCCGCAATGGACACAAAATGGTCTCGCCGCGATCGCGTTTTCGTTGGGCGCAAATGTGTTGCTGAAATACTTGGCACAATCGGGTGAAGACTCCGGTTTTGCAGCCGCCGTAAGCGTTTCGGCACCGTTGGACATGGAGATTACCTCCAAAAATCTGCGATGTGGTTTCAACAAATTATTCGACAGGTATCTGTTGCGCCAACAACGCAAAGAAGTTCTCCGGGACTGCGCGGACATCACAGACGAACAGCGCGACGCAATTGAGAACGCGGGCAGTGTGTGGGAACTGGACGACAAGTTCACCGCACCGCATCTGGGCTACGACGGAGCAAAGGATTTCTATCAAGCGAATTCAGCGATTTATGTTTTGGATCAGATACGCACGCCGACACTACTGTTGCACGCTGCGGATGATCCCGTTGTCGATGTGGATGTCTTTACAAGCCGAGACTGGCTACCTGACGGCCCGCTTTTTCCCGGCCTTGCCGAATCCGGCGGTCACACTGGATTTCTTGATCGCGACGGCAAACGCTGGCACGAGCGTGCATCGGTGCGATTTCTCGACTCGATGCTTGGTTGAACAAAGGGTTCTGGCCAACCATCACCCTCGCCAACCAATCACTTGGTAAACGATAGCGTGCGGCGTCGCCCGCAAGCGACGACCGATGCAGCGGTGAGTCCTTTACATGTAAACAAGAGATGCCGGCTTACTTCCCGCCACCGCGACCATTTACCAAATTAGCTATCGATGCCAATCGTTCACGCAGGAGTGCTGACCGGAACGATTTAACTCCTCGCAGTCGTGTTCTCGGCTGATTCCACAGGCGACGTGTTGGACTCAGCGGACATCGATCGAACTAGAGTGCAACTTCGACCTCCGTTTCAATCACACCGGGCGGTTGCAGCAAAATCCGGCAGGTCGGCAAAAACACTCGCGTTTACGACCTCGGCAACTGATATCCTCAGGGGTGCCTTGTTCGTGGCCGCTGCCGAGAGAAGTCTTGACGCACGATGATCGTCAACGATGGAATCAATCGC
>JABDKS010000020.1 GCA_013002105.1 Pirellulaceae bacterium
CACCAGTTCTGCACGTAGTAGCGGCAGTACGAAAGACGTTCATTGTACGTCGTGTGGTTGCGACCTGAGATTTGCCAGAGTCCCGTCACGCCGGGCCGAACCATGGTGTAGAGCGGAAAGACGTCGGAGTATTTTTTACATTCATCCATCAGAATTGGGCGCGGCCCTACTAGGCTCATGTCCCCTTTGACGATGTTCCACAACTGTGGGAGCTCGTCGAGGCTCGTCTTGCGAAGCCATCGTCCGACGGGCGTAATTCGTGGGTCGTCCCGCAATTTCCGATGTTCCTCCCACTCACGCCGTATTTCGTCGCTCTCGGCCAAGTGCTCCTGCAGCACCCTTTCCGCGTCCGCGTGCATCGTCCGGAATTTCCAGATCGAGAACGAGCGTCCGTCCAATCCGCAGCGAACGTTTTTGTGAATGATCGGACCCTTGGAGGTCAGCTTTACCATTACGGCGACGATCAACAGGATCGGTAGTGTTACGACAAAGGTGCATAGCGCGATACCGAGATCCATTGTTCGCTTTAGAATCAAATTGAATGGATTGAGCAGGTGATTTTGGTGCTCCATCGATGACAGGGCGGCAACACGCTCTGTCGCTGTTGATGCGCGAAAGACGTCATCGCTCGACAGGACTGCAGCACGCGGGAATTGCCAGAGTCGATCCAGTGAACCTGATGTCGATGTGCAAATCACGCGACTTGGATGAATGTCGTCGTAGTGGAACAATTCGCGGCGACAGATCGGTCGCAATCCCAACTCGGGTGAATCGTCCAACCAATCCGCGATCCGTGCCACTTCGGCGTCACTGCCGATGATCAGCGTCGGCTGACGCCACCACATGCAGGTTGCACCAAATTTGCGAATCACGGCACGTCCAAGCGGCACGAGCATCAGCAATGAAGCAAAGAACAATCCGTCCTCCGCGGCGACGAAGGCGAAGTCGACGCTCTGGTGCCGAATGAAATAAACCAGAATGCACAGGGAGACGATTGTTGTCGCAATGAATACGTTCCGGAGTTCTCGTGTCGAATCCGTGTTGACTCCGGGGTACGTTCCCATCAATAGCAAGGCCATCGGCACTGAGATGAGTGCGGCGACGAGCCACGCGAAATCAGGAAAGCCCGCGTTTTGGAATAGCACGGTATTGAGCAGCGACGAACACAACCACGCGATGGTGATCGCGAGAAGATCCGACACCAGGAAAGGCAGGCTGGTCAGTACATCCTGAACAAGAAAGTTTCCCTTCTTGTGAAAGGCGTCCGAAACCTCTGTCATAACGTCAGTCGGCATCACGGTTGGTTCATTCGTTTCGTGACAAGTCGACCGCGTCTGCTCTGGCAAACGCGTCGCGTCGATCGATTCCAAGCGATCGTCAAGGTTCCCGTCGATCACTCTGTTTCAACTTTTCCGTTGTGTTGATCAGTCATCGCGTGACTGGACGTACGACTTCCCGCGAGCGAAAGGTCCGTGGGATCGACGATTTTCGCCGATGAGATGACTCGTGCTTTTGACCGATGACGTCGTTGCGCTCTTGGTTGGTCGTCGAAGTACTTGCTGTCCACGTTATTGATCACGACACCGACCACATTGGCGTCGTTCAAGCGAAGTTGCTGGAGCGCAGTGGATGCAATCGATTGGGAAGCACAGGCGGGGTTGACCACCAATAACGTCGCGTCACAGATGGACGTACAGCTTATTGAGTCTGGTGAATCGAGTACCGGCGGACTATCAATGAGTACAAAGTCATAGTCGTCACGCAGTTCCTTTAACATCATCGCCAACTGTGGCGTGTAATCATGGTGCTCGTCGATTTCTCGCCGGTTGCCGGCTCGCAGGATTTCTAGGCCCGGTACCTCGGGGCATTCGCCGATCGCGTCTGGCAGGTTGACTCTTGAATCAAGAACCTCCATCACGCCGGCTTCGCCGTCCAGTCCAAAATGGGCGTGAAGTAAGGCATCATCGAAGTCGGCGTCGACGACTAGGACACGTTTTCCCAAGCGGGCTAGCGACACTGCCAAGTTGCTGAGGGTTGTCGTCCGGCCCTCGCTTGGTTTGGCACTGGTGATCTGGACCAGCATTCCAGATTGGTGCTGCGATAGCGAGATCAAGCGAGATCGCAGCGACGCAATCCGCTGCGAAATAACATCGTCAGGATGGTGATGGCAAACCAGCGCAGGAGATAGTCGCGATTTACCAGCGGTCAGTACGCTGCGTTTCAGTGGTTGCTCAATCCGCGGAATGTGGGCCAGTAATGGTACGTCCAACGCTTCGTGAATCTGATCGACGCAATGGAAAGACTGATCGCGCATGTCGATTGTCGCCGCCAATCCAACCCCAATCGCCAGTCCACCGCCAAGGCCAACCACTAAGAATTGCAAAAGCGACTGGGGGAAAGTTGCTCCGTAAAAAACTGTCGATCCTGCGACGATTTCCACAAATACAATTCCCATCACCATGCTAAGTAACACAACACTGCAGATCACTCCTTTGCGTCGCCGGATCAAATTCAAGACACTCCAAGCCGACGATGCGGCTGTCGCCGCATTTGGTAGCGAAGGATACGCTGCGTCCGTGTGCAGCAACTGGTTTGAGAGCTCTTCAAGATCGGTCTCTAGCTCGACTGCCATGTTCAGTGCTCGTAATAAAGATTGTGTTCGAGCATGTCGATCACTATGCGGGTCATTCTTTCAAACGTCAGCGCGGACTTCGTCCGCTTGGGTGACAGATGCCCGAAAAAATTGATCGACGAATTCACGTCACGTACACCAAATCCGACGGTCAATGCCGTCACGCTTCCGGGCAAACTTGGGACGCTTCGTGACGAGATGTGTCTATGTACACCTGTAAAAACTGGTCTTGACACAACTCGCTGAGATGAGCTTATCCCTCGACATTTCCTACTCAATGGCAGGCTATGGGGAGCGCATGTGGAGCCAATGGGCAGGTAGTTCATTGCGATCACTTGATGGTCGTTAAGTTAGATTTGTGTCTCGACGCTTACCGTAGGCGCGTTGAGAACATATCCGCTAATCCAATCTTTACTGACAACTGTCCACAGGTCCGCGGCTTGGCGGTGTGTCACCATCGCGTACGGCAGCCATCCGTAACCGGCGTCACCCCAGTTCGGTCCCCAGCTACTACGCACAAGCAACGCGCCGTGGTTTGCGTTCGTCTGTTGGTCGTCGTAGCCAACTGCAAGAACTGTTTGGCCGCCGCGATAGGAATCGAACTTAGGGCGATACGGAATTAAACCGTCGTCGGTCAGGCTGCGCGGCACCGTAAAGCCGAGAGCCACAGGGAATCCAGCCGCCAAAAACGACTTGAGCAATGCAAGGTTGTGCGATCCAGATTGTTCGGGTGGATCCAGGCGAAAGTAGACCATGCCGCTTAATGGCTGCGAGAAACCCAGCAAACTAGCGTGGGCAGGTGCTTCATCCAGCGGAGCATCGCGATAGGGCCACATCTCCTCGGGTGGTGCACCGCATTGGCGCAAGGCTTTCAGTGTTGCTCGAATTCCCACACTCGAGTTACCCGTGACGCCGGCCAACTTTCGCGCCATTTCGTACAAAAACAGGGCGGATCCGTCGAATGTGCGACCCATCGTCCGACGTTCGAAGTATTCGATCAACGCCAAGCAGGCGAACGTGGACGACGCGTGAAGGCGTCCTTGGTTATCGGGCGGCGAAAAATAGAGGCCTTCGTCATCATCACGCAGATCGACGTGTCGCGGCAAAACCGAATCCGACGCCGGCAATGAGCCAAGCAATTTCGCGACAGATGGATGATCAACGGTGAAATCACGAGGATCAGGAAGATCTCGCTGCCAGCCTAGCCCTGCGGGGATGAAGCGTGTAATAGAAGACAAATGACCTGACCCGCAATTCGTTGGCTGACGTCAAATTTCTCGAACGTTGTTGCTGGGTAGACCACCTAGAAATTTGCTGCGTCGTACCAAAAGCCCGCCGTGTACTTCACCAAAACAAAATTCTCACACCCGACGAAAAGTTAATACCGTTCTTCGTTGAAAGTAGGTTTGGGATTCTACTAGTGAAGATAAAGATCCCTACGGGCAGAATGGGGGTGCAGCGGTGATAGCAACGGGAAACCCAAGTGTTCAGCCGCGGACAACTCGAAAAGGATCCGCATTATGCTGTCGATTGGTTCCCTAGGACGACGATCGGTCACCGTTGACGAACTTCCACCGAACAGCTTGGCCGGTACCGTTACCGTGGAAGCGGAGCAACGCATTGCACTGATTGCGATTGAGCGACTTGATGGTGTCCTGCAATCGTCGCTTGGGATCCTGTTCATCGTTGGGAGGCAGTGGGTCATCGACCACCGACGGCCAACCCTCTTCCTGGAAAGCGTTTAATACGATTTCCTGGTTTGCGGCACGCCACTTGAACTGCTTGATGACCCTTCCCGAGAAGCTCAGCTCTCGAGTTTCCGCATCCCATTGTGGCAACGAAGCACCGTTGGATTTCGGTTCCTGTTCGCACTCAGACGATGGTGGTGCCGACGATTGATCGACAGTATCGTCAGCGAGTGAATCGGATGCGACATCCGCTATTGGACCAGCAACCCCAATTGGACCAGCAACGCTAGTGGTGTCGCCAGGTTCGTTTGGAAGGCTGCAAGTTTGGGCGACACCAAAGTCAGAGATAACGAAGCAAGTGTCTTGACTGAACGACAGATTCTTAGTGGGGCGAAACTTGCGCTCGCCGTCACCGTCCTCGGTAATCTCTCTGCCGTGTTCGACGAAACGTTGGTGTGCAAGCCAACGCAAATCGGATTCGCTGAACCCCAGCGCAATCAGTTCTTGAATGTGAATTGCGAACTCCCACAGTTCGCATCCAGACTGCAGCGCATAATCACGTGCCTCCAGCAGAGACGAAATGATCGGCCGCAGCTTGACGATGATTTGTTCAGTCGTTTGCTTCGCGACACGTACTGACATTGGCGGGATCTCTATTTATTTAGCACAACGCTATAAATATATGTTAAAGAGTCGGTGGGATTCAAGCAAAACGCGAGTGCCGATGGATCAATCAGAAACTGTCGACCGTTGCTGAGAGATAGTGCCCCATGTCGTTCCCTTCTGGCTCATATTCACGAAAAGTCACAGACGACTTCGTTAAATGCCCATTTATTTCTTCAAGCCGAAGCCGGTATTCAGCGAACGGCGTTCTGGAATTCGCAAACGGTGCGACAATCGGTCACTCACAAGCGACGAGAGACCCCATTAGACGCGGCTCGGCGCAAACGACCGTGGAAAGGGAAGCATAGACTAATGGCAGCGGACGCGAATGGAACACCGTTGCCGAGGAAGTGGAAATCTACTTTAGTGCGAGCGGGTGGAACAACTGCTCAGAAGTTCACCCGCAATCTGCGTCGGGGACTGGGGACGCGATTTTCCAGTCCATTGGCGAGAGTTGGACCTTCGGATGTAGTCAAACGGAACGGTTGACCATTCATCCGGCGAAATTTCATCCGGCGAAATACACCGCATTGGGTTGCCTACACGGTAGTCGTGATGGCAAATCGTCGGTCACCGCGGCTTCTACGGAGAATCGGTTTGTAACTTTCCGTTTCGAGTCGCGTCGATTGATGAAGGATATCTGGTGATGGCGGCTACCTGACTGAACCTTCTGTGCAAGCCACGGATTTGACGACCGCCGCCTTTAGAAACGATATAGATGCTGGTTGAACTCGACGACACGTCATCGAAGTGGTGACAGCGAAACATTTGTTCACAATCTTGCCGTTGGACTGATCAGAATGCCCGACATCGTTTCGTTTGGGCACGCCGCGTCAGACTTGGGGTTGGCAATTTCATGCACAGGAACTTCTGTACAGGCTTTGCGACGGCAAATTTCTTAGAGCACCTTTGCTTAGTACGTGGCCTACGAGAAAACTAGAATTGCTCTAGCGATGAGGTTCTTGACGAAAGCCTTCCACGCAATGGGGCTTCCAAGCATTGGATCGCACGGCACCGTTCACCCCGGCAACCCTGACGGCGCGCTCTTAAGCTTTGTGACACGTACTCCCGTATAATCTGCATATTCTGCCGCACCGCTCTCGCTGCCGAGACAAGGACGAAAGGGAAACGCATTGCAGGGTTGCGAACAACCATTCGCCACTATGCAGCCAATAGCGATATGATGACTTGACCGCGAATTTCGGTCGGTTGATGCAGTGGTCACCAACGCTCGCGGTGCGAGTTTCTTGCCTTTTCGATTCGAGTCGTCACGTTTATGAAAACGATCTTTACCGCACTTTTTGCGGCCACGCTTGGCTTTTCAGTTCCACTTTCTGCGCAAAGAGTACTCGTCGAAGCGGAATCGTTCGATTCCCACGGAGGTTGGAAACTGGATACGCAGTTTATTGAAACGATGGGGTCGCCCTATTTGTTGGCCCATGGATTGGGCAGGCCGGTCGATGACGCAACGACGACGGTGACGTTTCCTGAGACCGGCGAGTACCGAGTCTTCGTCCGTACCAAGGACTGGGTAGCTCGTTGGAATGCGGCAGGGAATCCTGGGCGATTTCAGTTGATCGTCGGGGGCAAAGCCTTGGACGAAACATTTGGTACCCAGGGAGCCGAGTGGTTTTGGCATGACGGCGGCACGGTCGAGATCACGAATGTGCAAACGGAAATAAAGATTCACGATCTAACCGGATTTGATGGCCGGTGCGACGCGATTCTGTTTACCAAGGACGGCCAGGTGCCACCGAATCAGTCTGACATCCTGCCACAATGGCGCCGCGAACTCTTAGGCTTGCAAGAAACGCCAACGGAAAAAGCGGGTTATGACTTGGTCGTCGTTGGTGGCGGTTACGCTGGCACGGCGGCGGCGTTGTCGGCAGCCCGGATGGGCTGCAAGGTGGCGCTCATTCAAAATCGCCCCGTTCTGGGCGGCAACGGATCGAGCGAGGTTCGCGTTTGGTCGATGGGGCATATCCGGCGCGGCAAGTACCCGCGGATCGGCGAGATTGTCGAAGAGTTCTGCGATCGGGCTACGAAGTCACCGGGAACTTATGAAGAATTTGAGGATGCGAAAAAAGAAGCGATCGTTCGTGCCGAGAACAACATTGAATTGTTTTTGAATCATCATGCCTTTAAAGTCGAGACCGATCGCAATCAAATCACTGCGGTTCATGCTTTTGATACGCGCACCAGCGAGCAAAAACGCTTTGTCGGTCGCTTCTTTGCCGATTGCACGGGACACGGCACGCTGGGATATCTGGCCAAAGCGGATTGGGAGATGACACCCAAAGGTCGCATGGGGATGAGCAACATGTGGGCATGGGATGAAGCTGATAAACCGACGACGTATCCCGAGACGCCGTGGGCGCTTGACTTGTCGATGGAGGATTTCCCCTACCCGCGTGATCATCATGGTCAGTGGTTTTGGGAAAGTGGTTTTGACAAAGACCCCCTTGGTGACGCTGAAGGAATCCGGGATTGGAATTTGCGGGCTGTCTACGGGGCGTTCAATGCGATGAAAAATGGCGACGGCGCCGACGAACATTCCACGGCGTATCTGACGTGGATCGCCTACATCGGCGGACCTCGCGAATCGCGTCGCTTAATGGGCGATATCGTGTTGACGCAAGACGACATCGTCTCGAAACGCGAATTCAAAGATGGGTGCGTGCCGAGTACCTGGTCGATCGACCTGCACTATCCAAAGGAGGAGTACGCGGACAAATTTCCGGACAATCCGTTCATCTCCATTGCTGTACACGATCGGCGTATTGATCGCAGCTACGGATACCCTGTGCCCTACCGATGTTTCTATTCGCGGAATATCGACAATCTGTTCATGACGGGACGAAACATCAGTGTGACGCACGAAGCGCTCGGGACGACCCGTGTGATGAAAACGTGCGGGATGATGGGTGAGGTCGTCGGTCGCGCGACAAGCCTTTGCATTTTGCACAACTGCACGCCGCGAGACGTCTACGCCCATTACTGGGACGAGATGGACAAGCTTTTGAAACTACCGGGCAAGGCGTACCGCGATTCGGTTCACGACGAAATCACGATTCCCGAGGACGCGTTAACAATCGCAACCGGCCAGGGACTCTCGATGGGAATCGATCCTGCCAAATTGCCGGGAATCGTGATCGACGATAGTGAAGCCAAGAAATCGGCCAAGTGGCGCCCGAGTATCAGTCTGGAAGGATTCGTTGGAACCAACTACTTGTACGCGCGGCATTACGACAACGCCGACATTCGTTTTGAGACAAAGGCACCGAAAACTGCTCGGTTTGATATTCGAATCGCCTATCAATCGC
>JABDKS010000035.1 GCA_013002105.1 Pirellulaceae bacterium
GTGGCACGGACTACTCCAAAGTCCCCGCGCGATATCCGAATTATTTCGAGCAAGTCGATGCCCACATCGGGACCGGTAACGCATTGAGTATCGCCGCGGGCCGCATTTCGTACTTGTTCGATTTGCAAGGCCCATCGTTTATCGTCGATACCGCTTGCTCGTCGGGTTTGGTCGCGATTCACTCAGCCGCCGTTTCGCTGCTCCGCGGCGAAAGCGATGCCGCGATCGCCGGTGCCGTGAACTTAATCTTATCGCCCGAAACGACCATTGCGTTCTCCAAAGCCCGCATGCTTAGTCCTGATGGACATTGTCGACCCTTTGACGGCGGTGCCAACGGTTACGTTCGCGGCGAAGGATGCGCGTTGGTAATGATGAAACGTCTGGCCGACGCACAGGCCGACGGCGATCGGATTTTGGGTGTGTTGCGGGGCAGCGCGGTCAATCAAGACGGACGCACCAGCGGAATCACCGCTCCCAGCGGGTCGGCGCAACAACGCGTCATTCGAACGGCGATGAAATCCGCCAGCGTTTCTCCAAACGATATCACCTATATCGAAGCCCATGGCACCGGCACACCGCTTGGCGACCCCATCGAACTGATGGCACTCGATAGTACGTTCGGAAAACGTAACGCCGATTTGTCACCGATTCACATTGGCAGTGTCAAAGCCAACATCGGTCATACCGAAACGGTATCGGGTGTCGCCGGTTTGTTAAAAGTTCTGTTGATGTTCGACCAGCAAACCATTCCAGGTCAGGCAAACTTTGAAAAACTGAATCCGAATGCAAAGCTGAAGTCGGGCAAGCTATCGATCGCAGACCGTACGCAAACGTGGCTGCCCAATTCCAAAAATCGCTTCATCGCCGGCGTCAGCTCTTTCGGATTCGGCGGCACCAATGCACACCTGATCGTCGAAAAGCCATTGGACGTTGCGGAGAAATCATCTTCGCAAACAAATCCGTCCCACGACACACTTGAGACGATCACGCCACCCACGCTTTGCCTGCCCTATTCGGCTCGCAGTGAACCGGCTCTTGCAGATGTCGCGGAGCAATTAACCGACGCAACTCACGACGTTGACTTCGCCGCTGCGCACAACCTGTGCGGCAGTTTCGCCACGCTCCGCGATGCCCATCCGATTCGTGGTGTCGCCTGTGGTAATTCCCCAAAATCATTGCACGACGCGATCGGCTCTCACAGCATTTCTGGCCGACGGCCTGCCGGCCGACGAACACGAATCGCGATGATGTTCACTGGCCAGGGTTCGCAATACGCAAAAATGGGAATCGGATTGACGCAACAGTCGCCGGCATTCAAGCGAGCGATGGATCGATGCGCCGAAGTGTTGGATCCCGTCTTGCCAGCGCCGCTGACCGATATCATCGCGGGGACACCCATCATCGTTTCGGGCCAGTCACGCAACGTCGACCACACTTCTTTCGCACAACCGGCGATTTGCGCCATCCAATGTGCTCTGGTGGACGTCTACCGCAAAATCGGCATTCGCCCCGATGTTGTAGCGGGGCACAGCATCGGCGAAATAGCAGCACTCTATGCTGCGGGTGCTTTTACCCGCGAGCAGGCACTTTTGATCGCCGCCTATCGAGGCCAAGTGATGGGTGACTTGCCAGAGGGCGGTGCAATGGCTGCTTTTTTGACCGATGCCGAAACCGTGTCCAATCTGATCGAGTCGACGCAGTCATCGGCTGTCATCGCAACCATGAACGGAAATACCAGCACGGTCGTCGCAGGCACGACCGAAGCGGTCGACGATTTGATTGCCGCGGCAAACTCCGCCGACATCGCGTGCAAACCACTGACAGTCTCGCATGCATTTCATTCTCCTCTGATGCAAGACGCAGCCGAGCCGCTTCGACAAAAGCTGACCGAACTGATCAATACGATCGAGATACCTCGCAACGTCGTTTTCCTTTCAGCGTTAACGGGTCAGCCCTGCACGCAGATGAATGTCGATTATTGGATCGACCATTTGCTTCAGCCCGTACGCTTCACCGACGTGATGCAGCAGCTTGCCAAACAAAAGCTGGACATCGCCATCGAAATTGGGCCTCGCCCGCAGCTTTGCGGAATGCTCCATCGCTTTTGTGCCTCAGACGATCAAGACGCCCTACGCACAACGGCGTCGCTGGACAGCAAGACCGACGACTATACGACTTGGATTCGGTCGGTCGCAACGGCTTGGTGCGTCGGTGGCAGTGTAAACTGGCAAGCGGTTTACAAAGATTTTCCATACCAACGAGTATCTTTGCCCACGTATCCCTTTCAGCGCCAGCGTTATTGGTACGACCCGCCTGCACTGGGCAGCAGTGGTGGCAGCGGCGACATCGTTCATCCGCTCTTGGGCAGTCAACAGAAACTCGCCAACGGCGAAACGATCTATTCCGCCGTTTATCGCGATACCGACCCGAGTTATTTTCCCGATCATGTTGTCAGTGGATCCGTCACGGTGCCTGCAGCAGCATGGATCGAAACGCTACGTGCAGCGGCCCAACGGGCCCTTGGGAACGACGCGATCGAATTGCAGGACGTACAGATTTCACGCGCACTATTTCTGCAACCTCAACAGCCCGTCGCAATCGAAACTCATGTTGGGGCCGTGGCAAGCGGCCGATGCCGGATTCAGATTTCCTACCGCCCCGACCAGGAGGACGCTCAGTGGCAAAATTGTGCTTCGGCGACCGTTGCGAAGTCAGCCGACAAACCGGAGGCGTCGATTGCGACTGTTACAGGTATCGCCCAAGATCCGGATGAACTTTATCAGGCGATGGCAAAATCGGGACTGGAGTACGGCGAATTCTTTCAAACATTGCAGAACGTTTCATCCAATGGCGGCACCGCGCACGGCCAATTAGCACTCGCCGACGCTTTGCGATCCGACTCTCAGCAATGTCGTTTGCATCCAACCCTTTTGGATGGCGCGCTGCAGTTGATCGCCACCGTTGTTCCTGGGTCGGAATCGGGGCGTACGTTCCTGCCGGTCGGTGTGCAAAGCATTTCGTTGGGGGATGGAGGTACGATCGCTCACGCAACCGTGACTCGTCAGTCGCCCGATGACGATGACACACAGTTCGCCGAAGTCGTGGCAGATGTGGAATTATTTGACGCCGATCAAAAACTCGTTGCCCAACTCCGGGGTGTGCGACTGAAAAGCCTGCAGCGAGATCAATCATCTGAGCAAGCTGATCCCACCACGTGGCTTCATCGCATCGACTGGTCGCCATCCGACTTCACCGTCGACGATTCGCTCCAAAAAACGACCACGACGATTCGCCATCTGGGCGGTAAACAATTGGAGGACCTCATTGCACCTCCCATGGACGCTGATGATGACAATCATTGGCTCTGGACCGCGCCAAATCCGCCAGCCGATATGAGCCAAGCAGTCCGAGACGCAACGGGTAGTCTGCTGGAAACCATCCAGGCAGCATCTCGAGCCAAGCGTGCGCCAACGATTTCGATCCTGACGGAAAATGCTTTCTCGATCGATTCGAACGATGCGGCAATCAACCCAGTCAGCACCGCCGTTGCTGGACTGGCACGCGTCGCGGTCAATGAACACCCGCAGTTGAACATTCAATTGCTGGATGTGAACCGAATCGATGAATCAACTATCGATGCCATCGTTGGCTGGCTGGATCGACGGCAGAGCGAAACAGAACTGGCGTTAAGAAACGAGTGTTTCTATCGACCTCGCCTGGTCGCCCAACCTCGGTTGCTTGCGGCAAACGATCACTCATCGGAGATCGGCCTACCCGCCTCGGGCAGCTATCGCATCCGATTGGATGGTACGAATCGCACCGAAGGTCTGTGGATCGAGCGGATTGCAAAACCGACTGTTGGGCCGGGCGAAGTGGCCGTGAACGTTCGGGCAGTGGGATTGAATTTCAGCGACGTCCTGAAATCGATGGGTTTATATCCTGGCATCAAAGACAAAGTCGTTCCGCTGGGAATCGAAGTTTGTGGTCGCCTGACCGCGGTGGGACAAGACACGGATGCCCCGGGGGCGGGAACGCGTGTCATGGGCGTAGTCCCACACGGATTCGCATCCGATGACGCAACCAACGATTACTTAGTTACCGAAGTCCCCGACAATTTAAGCGACGAGGAAGCGGCCGCGTTGCCCATCGCTTTCTTGACGGCACAACATGCGTTGATTCATGTCGGACGTTTGCAACGTGGCGAATCCGTGTTGATCCACGCCGGAGCCGGCGGCGTCGGTTTGGCAGCCATCCAAATCGCGCAGTCCGTCGGCGCGAACGTATTCACAACGGCAGGGCATCCCACGAAACGTCGGCTGCTGGCTGCCTACGGGGTTCCGCCGGAAAACATTTTCGACAGTCGGAATGTTCAGTCGATCGAAGCGATACGCGAACTGACCGACCAACGTGGCGTCGACGTCGTACTGAATTCACTGCCGGGCGAATGGATCGACGCATCCATCAGTTTATTGGCTGCTCACGGTCGATTTTTAGAAATCGGCAAAATCGATATCTATCAGAACCGTGCAATCGGACTACTGCCTTTCCAAGACAACCTGTCCTACTCAGCAATCGATCTTGATCGACTCCTGCGAGAACGCCCGTCACAGGTTCGCAAGCTCTACAACGAAATCACGGCAGCATTCCGAGCAGGTACCTATCAACCGCTTCCGGTCACTTCGTTTCGCTTAGAAGAATTGCCCAGTTCGATGCGGTTCATGGCCGCGCGTCGTAACATTGGAAAAATCGTCGTATCGCCACCACCAACGCTACCAGACCCCGTGTCACGCAAAGGAGTGCATTTGATCACCGGCGGGAGCGGGTCGATTGCGCTGGGCGTTGCCCGGCGATTGATCCAACGTGGCGCATCGGCCATCGCACTGGTCGCTCGATCGCAGCCAAACACGGCCGTCGAAGACCTGATCGCGTGGGCCGAGTCCAATGGGTCACAATGCATCTACTTACAAGCTGACTGTAGTGACGCCGACTCGTTACGTGCCGCTGTGGAATCACTGCCCCAAGCGATCGGTCCAATCATTGGCGTCATACACGCGGCCGGGTTGCTCGACGACTCGCTGATGTACGACCTATCGATCGAATCCTTGAACCGCGTGTTGAATCCCAAAGTCGCCGGGGCGATTGCGTTGGACAAGGTCACCGACGACCAACCCCTGCGTTACTTCACGATGCTCGGGTCGGTCGCGAGCGTCTTTGGATCACCCGGCCAGGCAAATTACGCCGCGGCAAACGCATTCTTGGAAGGCTTTGCTATCGATCGCCGACGACGTGACCTACCTGCATCAGTCGTTCACTGGGGTCCGTGGGCAGCCAACCCGAATTCAACCGGTGGAATGGCCTCTGAAAAGGTGCGTGCAAAAAACCTGTCTGCCCGTGGCTTGCGCGGATTGCAGTTCGACGGTGCAATCGACTTGCTGATCGATTCGGCCTTCGCAACACCACCTCGAACAACTGCGTCGGATGCCGTGGTCGTGGATGCCGATTGGAATCGCATGCTGGCCGTCGGCACGACGGACACGCTGCCATCGGTGCTACGTTCACTCAAAAGTTCCGAAAGCGAAACCACGTCAGCGCGAGGATCGACCAAGGATGACATATTGCTCGCTCAGCTCGCAAAGTTGGACGACGGCCAACGCGGCGAAGCGCTGACTGCGTACTTTGCCGATCAAATTGGCCGAATCATGTCGATGGACCCTGCGTCAATCGACCGCGCGCAACCACTCGGCTCGCTCGGTCTCGATTCGCTGATGGCGATCGAACTGAAGAACACGATCGAGACCAGGCTGGATATCACCCTGCCGATCAGCAAATTCATGGATGACCCGACGCTTGACAGCCTTGCCGCTGCCGCTGCCGAATTGCTCCATGGTGATGTTGCCACCGCTTGACCAGCGGATGAGTCGACACACCTGTTTTTGACGTCGCGAGGACCGACCCCACCGTCATGGCAAGGTGTGATCGGCTAAACTAACCGGTGTCTGATTCACGCGTCTTCGTCGCCAGCATCCGTCTTCGTCGTCAGCATCCGTCTTCGTCGCCAGCATCCATCTTCGTCGCCAGCATTTGGGGGAACCACTATGCCGCGGGCACTTCTTCTCGTCTTTTTTGCATCCATGCTCTCAGCCAGCACGCTGCTGGGTGACACAGATCACGCGCTGGTCAAGAAATCGGTTGTCAAGGTTTATTCGATTCAACGTGGTTACTCGCTTACCTCTCCTTGGAAACGGCTCACCAGCAAAACCGTCAGTGGCTCCGGCGTTCTGATCGCGTCCGATCAGGTGTTGACGAACTATCACGTCGTCGCGATGTCCACCGACGTGTCGATCAGCCTGGATGGTCAAAGTGAGAGACTTTCGGGAACGGTCGAAGCAACCGCGCCGGGCATCGACCTGGCACTCATTCGATTGGAAACCGCCGTCGCAGACCAGGTGACCCCGTTGGAGGTTGCATCGTCGACGCCCAAGTCTGGCAGTAAGATTCAGGTATTTGGCTATCCCAAAGGCGGCGAATCGATCTCGATTACCGAAGGCGTTGTGTCACGGCGCGAACACGTTCGATACAAGTACCGCACGTACGGTCTCCGGACTCAAATCGATGCACCGCTGAACAGCGGAAACAGTGGCGGTCCGATGATTGCCGACAACAAGATTGTCGGAATCGCATTCAGCGGTCTCAGTTCCTCCAACGACATCGGCTACGCAATCGCATGCGAAGAAATCAACGAATTCTTGGAGGATGTGAAAGACGGCAGCTACGACGGAAAGCCGCAACTGTGGCTCCATTCGCAAACACTGGCGTCCAAGGACATGCGACGGTGGCTGAACATGCCCGACGGATCGACCGGCATTAAGTTTGCCGCAATGCCCATTCCTGTCGACGATTACCCGTTGCAATTCAATGACGTGATCACACACATCGGCTCGTTCGATGTCAACAACCTGGGCAAGGTGAACCTGGACGACAACACACAGGTGTCGTATGTGCATGCGGTCGAACAGTCGGCCGAAGACGGAATCGTGCCTGCTAAAATCCTGCGTGATGGTAAATCCATGGACGTCGAATTGCCCGTGTTTCGTGATCCGCATTACTTGCTGGATCACCAACCCGATCGCCCGCCAACCTATTTTGTTTACGGACCCATCGTTTTCGGTGTCGCCACAGCCGATTTCCTGTCTTCATTCGACGCACTTGTCGCGCGCGGTGGCTCGTCCGGACGCGCTGCGTCGGCCGTGTTGTCCATCATGCAGCAATCCGAAAATCCCTATTTCACGCGGCGTTACGACCGAGTGAAGGACAAGGACCAGGAATTGGTCGTCATCAGCAAACTGATTTCCAACCGAATGACTCGCGATACGCGCGTCGCCCTGCCCGCTGTGGTTCGATCCATCAACGGTCAAAAAATCACCAGCATCCGTGAAGCAGCCGAGCGGATCAATTCGCTTGACGAGGACTTGCTGGTGATCGAATTCGAGGACAATCGCGGTACAACCATCGTGTTTGATCGAGACGCCATTGAGTCGTCTCATCAGGAGATTATGGAAGAAAACGCCATTTTCAATTCTTCGTCAAAGAATTTGAGTGACGTCTGGGATCGCTAACATCGCTTTTCTCACGGGAACACAATCTTGCATCGTTTCTTATTACTGCTACTGCCGTTGCTGACGACGTTCACAGCGTCGGCACAACAGCCCAATGTGTTGTTCATCGCCGTAGATGATTTACGTCCGCAATTAGGCTGCTACGGCAAGACATTCATGACGACGCCCCACTTCGATGCGCTGGCAAAGCGGAGTGTGCTGTTTGAGCGGGCTTACTGCATGGTGCCCACCTGCGGTGCCAGCCGTGCCTCGTTGATGACCAGCCTTCGTCCCCATCCGCGACGCTTCGTCACTTATACGGCTCGAGCCGACAAGGAGGCGCCGCACGCCAAAACGCTGAACACCGTTTTTAAACAGAACGGATACACAACCATCAGCTTGGGCAAGGTTTTTCATAATCCTGATGACAACACAGACGGCTGGTCCCAGCCGCCTTGGCGGCCCAAGGGTGACGACTACAGCAGTCCAGCGACCGTGCGTGCGGCGATCAGGCAACACCGATCGGACCACCCCCAACACAAACGCGAGATGCGCGGGCCCGCGTACGAATCGGCTGACCAACCCGATGACGCCTACCGCGATCACCAAACAACGACGCAAGCCATCGGTTACTTGAACGATTTTTCGACCAAACGCAACGAACCGTTTTTCCTGGCCGTCGGATTCATGAAACCTCACTTGCCTTTTTGCGCGCCAAAAAAATACTGGGATCTGTATGACTACGATCAGATCGACGTCCCCGCCAATTTCGACCGACCGTCCGATGTACCCGATGATGCCGTTCACACTTCCGGAGAGCTACGTGCCTACGCGGGCATTCCGCCCACAGGTCAGGTGGATCGGGAAACGGCGCGTCACCTGATCCACGGCTACTATGCTTGTGTCAGTTTTATCGACGCACAGATTGGCCGATTGCTCAGGACGCTCGACCAGAGCGGCCTGGGTAACAATACGATCATTGTCCTTTGGGGCGATCACGGTTGGCAACTTGGCGAACACTCGATGTGGAACAAGCACTCCTGTTTCGAGACCTCGATGCTAACGCCGCTGATGATTTCTGCACCCGGTATCACCGGCGGCACCAAAGCGACGGGGCTGACGGAATTCATCGACATCTACCCGACACTCTGCGATCTCGCGAGAATCGAAATCCCCGACCATGTCGAAGGCAAAAGCTTATTGCCATTGCTACGAGACCCAAGCCAGCCGGGCAAACCGTTTGCTATCGGTCGCTACCGATCGGGCGATACGATCCGCAGTGATCAGTTCCGATTCTCTCAATACCGCGGCAATCGCGGCTTAGGGTCCGTCAGCGGCACCATGCTGTTTAACCACCGGCAAGACCCAGACGAAAACCAAAACGTCGTGGCCAATCCGGTCAACGAATCGACGGTTGAACTACTTGCACGGGAGCTCCATGCGCGAAAAGGAAAAAACGCAGCGGCGAAATCAAACTGAAGAACACGGTCAGGCCTGCTCGGACGAATCGACCATCGCTTCCAAAACAATGGTATCAACTAGCGGCCCCGCTGCGTCCAGGATTGCTGGACAACTCCCACCCCAACTGACATCGATGACCACGTTCGCCGCAAGCCGAAACCTACGCGCGAGGCCGGACGAAGTATTCGACACCGTCGCCCACATTGATCAACTCGCCCAGGCTTTGCCACATGTCATCCGCTACGAATTCCTGACCGAACAGACCCGTGGGGTTGGCACGAGATTTCGTGACGTGCGGCAGATGGGAAAACGCGAACAACCGACCGATTTGGAAATCACCGAGTATGTTCCATGCGAACGCGTCCGCCTGATCTCCGTAGCCGGCGGAACGCTCTGGGACACGGTGTTCCAAGTAAAACCGGTGGGCGATGCGACACAATTGGATCTCACCATGGATGCGATCGCTAAGAATCCGTTGGCATGGCTGATGAACGCACTGATCAAAGGAATGATTCAAAAGGCCCTCGAAAAGGACATGGATTACATTCAAGAATATTGCAACGCGAAATCGCGTTAGGTCGCACTGGCGTCGTGTCTGTGACGGCAGTCATTGGGCAATGACTCAATCTCGCAAAATCACAACAACACTGTCGGGCAAGGCAATAAGGAAGTGGCAATGAAAGTCTTGGTGCTAACGGGCGCCGGTATCTCGGCAGAATCCGGTATCCCGACGTTTCGCGGGGCAGACGGGCTTTGGGAAGGACATCGCGTCGAAGAAGTGGCGACGCCAGAAGCGTTTGAGCGTGACCCCGCGTTAGTTCATACCTTTTACAACGGCCGCAGGCGGGCATTGTTAAGCGATACCATTGAGCCCAACCCTGCACACCTTGCATTAGCGGAATTCGAACGGCGACACGATGATGAATTCTTGCTGGTGACACAGAACATCGACGATTTGCACCAGCGGGCCGGTAGCCGAAATATCTTGGCAATGCATGGACAACTGCTGAAAGCCCGCTGCTGCGAAAGTGGCGAATTGCTTGATTGGCGAGAAGACCTGTCCCCGGAAACCGTTCATCCAAACGACCCGACGCGGGTCGGCACGCTCAGGCCCCACGTGGTCTGGTTTGGTGAACTACCGATCGGATTGGAACAGATCGATGCTGCCGCGCGACAAGCGGACCTATTCGTCGCGATCGGAACATCGGCACTGGTGTACCCAGCAGCCGGGATCGTCCAGGCGACGCGTCCCGATTGTCGACGCGTTGAAATCAATTTGGATGCAACGCCACAGTCGGATGCATTTGACGACGCGATACGCGGCAAAGCATCCGAGGAAGTACCGAAATTTTTTGCTGCGTTGTAGTCCGTGGCCGCGTCGATCACCAATGCGTCTGACCCCCGCAAGTTCTAAGACCGTCTTGAGATTCCGAGTACGCCAATGTAGCCAATGTAGGTCAGGACCTGTCCTGGCTCACGGTTGCCAGGACAGGTCCTGGCCTACAGCTAAGAGCACGACTCCAATGCAACACTGACAGCACACTCGTGCCGACAGTCTCTCAGTACCCAATCGAACGACCACTCCCGGTCGCGACGCGAGGTCGTGGGTTAAAAATTTTGCGTGTTCGCTCGGGCTGATAGGGCTGACGCGTTTGATGCGTGCTGATAATGCCTTCCTGTGCAGGTGTCGGAAGTTCACCAATGATGTAATCGCCCTGGTCAATAAATTCGGTCGTCCCGTTGTCGTACAGCATCGTGCTGGATTCGTCCGAATCGCAGCAGCCCGCTGTGCACGGAGACATCCCACAAGACGGCTCGATCACCTCGACTCCGCAACTGCACTCGCCACCACCACAAATCCCACTATCGCAGGCTCCGCTGTCACAGGCGCCACCGGCACAGCCGAGTCCGCCAAGAAGTCTTCGACGAGGCGTCACACAAATCGGTCCGGCACAATCGCCACAGTCATCGCCGCAACGATAGCCCCAGAGACTCCAGATACCCTCGAACATGGGTCGACACTTGCCGCACGATTGACCGTTGTAGTTTCCGCAGGTGTCGCAAGGGTCGACGCAATCAGCTGGATGGTTCAACCAGGGATCGACGTACAGTTCCCCACACCCAGTACAGGCGCTGTCATTGGATGCGACGCAGGGCCCACAGCAACCGCCCAGCGGACCATGAGCCATCGGGCCCACACATCCAGAAAACGCAATGACTGCGAGCGAGACAATACCGAGTGAAAATGAACGAGCCGTCGACATAATCGAGTTCCAAAGAGACCAAAGATTGGTAATCAAAGTCTCTATCGACAACGTGACCGGCAAAATTGATATTTTCTACCCAACCCGAACAACTTCACATCCGCCCGACGACGCAAATGCTAGCTTAATACGTGACGAAAGCCGGCGTCGCAACGCGACGACAGGCGACAGCCCAACTTGGCATCCGGGGCTATCGAACGCCATCGCTTCACAAACTGAACGCGAACATCGCTCACTGCTCACTGCTCACTGCCAACGGCCAACTGCCTACCGCTCATTGCTCAAAGAAAAACAGCGGCCACGGTGTCTGCAAAGAGGACTCCCCGCTTTGTCAAACAGAGTCGATCGCCCGCTTGTTCAACGAGACCATTCTCGATGGACCGCTCGATCGCGGCTCCGCACGCGCAGGCCAGATCGACACCCGTCTCCCTGCTCAGTCGGTCGAGGTCGATTCCATCCATCATGCGGATTCCAAAGGCTGCACGTTCACGAGCGTATTGCATCGGCGTGATCGGTTCCTGCTCCGCGATCGGACTTTGATCGTTTTCAAGTCGTCGTAGGTAAGTGGTCGCGCTGCGATGGTTCACCTTTCGCGAGCCGCCGGCGAAACTCGCCGCGCCCGGACCCGCGGCGTACCAACCACGACCTAGCCAATACGCGACATTGTGCTGGCAACGAAAATCGGCCTGCGAGAAATTAGACACTTCATACTGTTCCATTCCGGCGTTTGTGGTCCATTGGCGTATCAAGTCGTACATTTCGACTTCGATTTGCTCTGCTGGTCCACTCAATTCGCCACGACGCTGCCGGCTCCAAAACGCCGTTCCTTTCTCGAACGTCAGTGCGTACGTCGACAAATGCTTGATCGGTAATGACAAGGCGGTTTGCAAATCGTCGTGCCACACAGCCAGCGTTTCACCGGGAGCGGCAAAAATGAGATCGATCGACAAATTGGCGATCCGCTGTGCGGTCCGCTGAATCGTTTCTTGGGCCGAATCGCCCGAATGCCCACGTTCGAGCATCGCTAACTTGTCCGTGTTGAATGACTGAACACCGAGACTCAGGCGGTTCACGCCGTGCGAGGCGAGCAGGTCGAGTTTTTCGTCGTCGATATCTTCCGGATTCGCTTCGACACTCCATTCGACATTCGAATCCAGATCGAATCGATGGGCCACGATCTTGAGCAGACGTTCGAGTTGCTCTGGCGACAGGTGTGTCGGCGTGCCACCGCCGATAAAGAGTGTCTTGATGGCTGGTGAGTCGAGCGTCGCAAGTTCGCGGTCAATCGCCGCGAGGAACCGATCGGCCAGTTCGTCACGACCGGCGACGACGCTAAAGTTGCAATAACCGCAGCGGTGCCGACAAAACGGTACGTGAAGATAGGCAGAGGTTGGAACGGGCCAACCGCCCGGTGGCGTCGCGAGAGCAGATTCGTTCATAGCGGGGGTCGCGACGGCGTGAATTGCAGAGTGTGCGGCAACCGAAGCGGTTAGCCTGACGTTATAGCCAGAGTTTTAATTTACCGCCCAGCATTCCCGGCAGCGTTTTCTTCACGAGTCGTTCAACTTGCGCATCGTTGTAGCGCGTACTCAGGTGTCCGGCGATGATCAATTCGTTTTGAAACCGGTCTGCACGACTCTTGTAGTCGTCGATGTGCATGTGCCCATGCTTGTGAATCTTATCTTTACGATGTTCCGGTGCCACGAACGTCATTTCCGCAATCAATACTTTGGACTCGAAAAACACCGGGTTGTCATCCAAACCGGGCGGTGACGTGTCGCCGGTGTAGGCGATGATCGGCACGCGCACTTCATTCGTGACTTCCTTGCCTGTCGCCTTGAGCTCGCGAATTTCCGGACCTGCCAGACCCATATACTCCGGTTTGAGTTTGTGGCGTCGTTGATGGACGACGAAGCCGACCGAGTCGATGGTGTGTCGCGTCTTCAGCGCGGTGACAACGTATTCACGTCCCATTTTGATTTCGTCGCCGGGCAGCAGACCGACCAATTCACACGGCATCGCGCCGCGATCCAGTTTGCGGAATTGTTGTAGCATGTCCCAAGCCGCGTCGACGGCCGAATCGGGCAGATAGATGACCGGGGGATCCATCTTCATCATTCGACGCCGCGACACATAAGCCGGCAGTGCCGCGATATGGTCCAGATGCGCGTGCGAGATAAACATCGTCGCGGTACCCATGAAGTCCCACGGTTGGACACCCACATCGAACAAGATTTTCAGTTCGTTGATGCGCCAACAAGTTTGCACGGCCGCGCGCGAATAACCTTCGATGGTCAAACCATCGTGATGGTGCGTGATCAGGGGGACGTTTTCGACCATCGATGAATAAACCGCGAGCAAACTGTTTCCGTATGGAAACGATATCGCGCAGGCGGGATCAGAAGTAGGTGTCGCAGTCGTTGGATGCTGCGTTGGCAGGTGACGAACGCATGTCCTGCCGCGGAAGTCGAGTCGGCCGAATCGATTATCAGCGGGGCCGGCCCGGCATGTTCACGGCATCGAATTCCTCGGCGCCGTAATTGTCAATTTCATTGACATCCAATTTGTCGCTGTAGTTCGCGGTACGGACGACAACAATGTCGCCATGCTCATCTTGCTCGACGGCCGCGCCATGGTGTCGACTTAGTTCCAAAGTCGCCAGGAACCAACCGATTAGCGACGATTTGTGAATGCCACCGTCCAACAGGTCGGTCAAGGCGATCCGATCGTGATCGGCCAACCGATCATGGATTCGTTGCATGTAAACGTGGATTGGAGTGTCGTCATAGACGACTTCTGTCTGTGGCGGCCCGGCCGCCTCGCGCATGATCCGCCCAAACGCACTGACCAAATCCCAGATCTCCAGGTCGACGATCGGCTGGTCACCCGGATCGATACGCCGCTTTGGCAAATCGTCGGACATTCGCTCGTAACGCTGCTGCCACCGGGTCCCCATTTCGTCCAATACAGCAGCGGCATCGCGAATTTCTTTGTACTGCAGTAGCCGCTGAACCAACTCGCTCTGTGGGTCGTCGATTTGTTCTTCGTCAGCGTCGTCTTCCAGCTTGGGCAGCACCGCTTGACTCTTCATCTCAACCAAAATGCTTGCCATTTCGATAAAGTCGCCCACATCGGCCAGGTCTAACTCTTTGAGAATTTCCAGGTACTCCAGGTACTGGTCGACAACCGTAGCGAGAGCCGTTTCGACCAAGCTGACTTCCTGGCGTCGAACCAGGTAGAGCAGCAGGTCAATTGGCCCGCGGTAGATCGGCAAGTCGATTCGGAATCCCATGATGAACTTTTTGGCGTCTCTGGGTCTCTGTGTCGATGGCAAAGAGCCACCATGTGTGCTTTTTAGGGGAGAATCCCCGTTGTCGTAAATCCCGGCCCTTGCTGTATTTGGGCCTCAAAATTATCATCGTTCGCTTCGATTCAGCCTCCAACCCCCTTTTTGACACTTCTTGGCCAAACCTGATGCCTCACGCCAACCAGCGACACGTTCTTTCGGCCCTCGTACAGAACGTGCCCGGAGTGCTCGCCCATATTTCTGGGATGCTTGCCTCGCGTGGCTTTAACATTGACTCGCTCGCGGTCGGAGAGACCGAAAATCCCGCTCTTTCGCGAATGACTTTTGTGGTGGTCGGCGATGATCGCGTACTGGAACAGGTCGGCAAGCAGTTGGAAAAAATCGTCACGGTGGTCCAGGTCCTGGACGTCAGCAGCCGCGATTTTGTCGAACGCGATCTATTGTTGCTCAAAGTGACTGCTCCTCCGGGGGGCCGTCGAGCCGAGATTCGTGAGTTGGTCGACATATTCCGCGGCCAGATCGTGGACGTCGGCCCCGAACAGGTGATGATCGAAATCAGTGGTCGCGAAAACAAGGTCCAAGCATTCATCGAACGCGTGCGACCCTATGGGATCACCGAACTTGTCCGCACCGGACGAATTGCCATGGTGCGTAGCGAAAGCGTGCCCGCGGCTGATTCGGCACTGACCAAAGCCGCGTCGGCATAATCGACGTCGCGCGCCTTGTGCCCAAGCACTCTTGCATTGGCTCCCACTCCCGTTCCGGCCGACCGTCGGACCGACACAGTACAAACACATCCTTTTTACACACGAAAGACGACGTTCATGGCTGCCACGATTTATTACGAGAATGATGCCGACCTGTCGCACTTGAAAGGCAAGAAGGTCGCAATTCTCGGCTACGGTTCGCAGGGCCACGCCCAAGCACAAAATTTAAAGGACAGTGGCTGCGATGTTGTGATCGGCCAACGTCCCGGTTCGGCAAACTATGATCTGGCCAAATCCCATGGGTTTGATCCGATGCCGCTTGACGATGCCACCAAGGCTGCCGACGTCATCAATATCTTGCTGCCCGACGAAGTTCAGGGAGACATCTATCGCGCACACATTCGCGACAATCTCTCTCCTGGCAACATCTTGATGTGCAGCCACGGATTCAACATTCACTTCGGTCAGATCGATCCGCCCGAAGGCATCGACACACTTCTGGTTGCCCCCAAAGGCCCCGGCCACTTGGTGCGAAGTGAGTACGAGAAAGGCGGGGGCGTTCCCTGCTTGATCGCGATGGGCGACGGCGCCGCAGAGTCGACCAAGCAAATCGGACTGGCCTACGCAAAAGGAATCGGTGGTACACGCGGTGGTGTGATCGAAACGTCATTTGCCGAAGAAACCGAGACTGATTTGTTCGGTGAACAGGTCGTGTTGTGCGGCGGTGTCAGCGAACTGGTCAAAGCCGGTTTTGAGACATTGGTCGAAGCAGGCTATCAACCTGAAATGGCTTACTTTGAATGCATGCACGAGCTGAAACTGATCGTTGACCTGCTTTACGAGGGCGGGTTGAGCTACATGCGATACAGCATCAGCAACACGGCGGAGTATGGTGACTACGTCAGCGGTCCACGCATCATTACTGACGAGACCAAGGCCGAGATGAAAAAGATCTTGGAAGAAATTCAGTGCGGTAAGTTTGCCCGCAACTGGATCGGCGAAAACCGCGCCGGAGCGGCCTTCTTCAAAGCGACCCGCCGTCGCGAACGTGATCATGGTGTCGAACAAATCGGCCGTAGCCTGCGAAAAATGATGACCTGGATTGACGAAAAAGAAGTTTAAGCGTCACGGTGGCATAAACCGCAAAAGACAAATTCTGATAGCCTGGGAATCCTCCCGGGCTATTTTTTTTGACGCTAGGAATCAACGCAATGTCTGACGCTCGCGTGAGAGTACCAAACGTCACCCAACTGACTCAGTTGCAGATCGATCATGTTGACCGCTGGCACCAAGCCGGCGACAACGTCGACGCGACTGATGTCGCTGACGATGACTTCCAGCATTTAGTTTGCCAACAGCACGCGTTTAATTACTTGTTGTGGCACGAAGAAGACAAAGCACGCAGCCCGACCGCAACCGACCAACAGATCGCCGAGGTTAAACGCCGAATTGATCAACTGAATCAACAGCGCAACGACACGATCGAAAAAATCGACGATGCCCTGGCGGTCAAACTGGCTGCTGGTGAGATAAAATGCCAGGACGACGCGACCATCAACACGGAAACACCCGGCAGTGCGATCGACCGACTATCGATCATGGCGTTGCGGTTGTACCACTATCGCGAACAATTCGATCGCGACGACGTGGACCAAACACACCGAGAAACCGTTTTGCGACGGATCGATCTTTGTCAGCAGCAACACGCCGATCTGTCCTGTTCCTTGCAAGAATTGTTGAACGATCTTTTTGCCGGTCGCAAAATTCACAAAACGTACCGGCAAATGAAAATGTACAACGATCCGTCACTAAATCCGGCCATTTACAACCGCGACGCGTAATTGGCGACAATCGACTCTTGTGAAATTCTGCTGCAGCGAACCGCCCAATCCGACATAATACAGTCGTCATTTTCCGTCAGACGCCCGTCATTGCCCGGAACACCGATCGAGGCAACCTGGGTAATCGAAGACCTCGCTAAATTGTCACCCACTTTCCGAGAACGCCTGGTGCGATACTCCCTTTTGCTGACAACCGTAATTGCGGCATTCTGCGTGTCCGATGCGATTGCCCAGCCGATGATCAACCAACAGGTCCCGTTCCAAAATTTGGGATCATCGTTTTACGAACAAAACGGAGTCAGCTGGAACCTGCGCGGCCCGAATTTCTTTGCCAATTTCGGCGGCAACAATGTCGTTGCACCCTTCGGCAATCCAGACCCCAATGCCGGCGCGAATATTGGTGCGGCATTTCAAAATGGTCGTACCTCCGGAAATATCAGTTTCAATTTCAATCAAGGCAGCAATCGGAGCAACGTGACGACCACACCGTCGGTCACCACGATGAACGGAGTTCCCGGTTCAATCAGCGACCAAAGTATGCGACCGTTCGTTACCGGCATCACGCCGGTCGTTGGAGGACAAACATTCTTTCCGGTACAACCACCGCACAACAGCGGTGACCAAGTGCTGGGCAATTACCAACGTGCTCAACAAGCCGATTTGCAACGACGCATGCAGGCGAACTACGACGCAAAACAACGCAAAGCACTGGAGGACTTTCAGCGTGGACTCAAAGCGGAAGAAGAAGGCAATCTAAGAATGGCACGGGCGAATTATCGACGAGCCCTCTCGGCAGCAGTTGGTCCGCTGCGTATCGAAGTCATGCAACGGTTGCGAGCTCGCGGTTGGTAGCCGGGTAAATCATTCAGTTTCGTCTGCAGCGTCCGAATCGGACGCTGTCTCGCCGTCGCTCTCATCATCAACCTGCCCATCGGCAATGTCGTCCGACGATTCTGTCTCGACGGGCTCGACGTATGCTGGCCACGCTGAAATCTCGCGGCCTTCACCGGATTTGGCGACCGCCGGCGACGTACCTCGCAAGCTCGCCGCGTAGGCAGAAACGAGCACGAGCTCGTTTTGATCCAGGCGGTTTTTCCACGCGGGCATGGCTCCGGCCGCCGCACCGTTATTAATGACTTTGTAGATGTCGGTGATCTTGGTGACGTTTTTGTATTGTTCATCCGTCAGGTTCGGACCAATCTTGCCACCCCCGTCGCGTGCATGGCATGCGGCGCAATTGGCTTGGAAGACGCCTTTGCCCACCGCCAGCCAATTCTTGTCGTTGGCGTATTTCACCAACGTCGGCTCGTCAGCAACCAGCACGCCGATCTCTGCAAACTGCAATCGGGCATTGTTGGCTGCCGCAACCGAGTAGCGCTCGGCATCCGAACGGCCTTCGGCATCACCATGATAAAAAGCCAGATAGAAAAATGAAAACACAACGGTCGCAGCAAAGATTCCCTTCCACCAGGCCGGAATAGGATTGTCAAACTCGCGAATATCCTCGTCGTGTCGCAGATCGGTAACGTGATTGCGAACGTCTCCCCAGAGTCGCTGGCGAAAATGGGGTCGATTGCGAATACCGGCTTTGGGATCCGTCGAATGACTCATGGTAGGAGCGTTCCAATCGTGTACACAGCAAGGAGATCTGTCTTCATTGTAAGCAGCACATCCAATTTCGCCCTAAGTCTCGGATTCCTGGCCAACGTTCGTGGCGACAGCGGTTGCATCCGCGTCAGCGACAGGCGGTGGCTTAAACAGGTCCGTTCCCAGTCGCTGCAAATACGCAATCAGTGCAATGGCTTCGGAGTTAAACACCATCAGTGGTTCTTTCCCCGAGCGTTCGGTCCAAATCGGCCCTCCGCCACCGACGACATCCGCAGCAATTCGCTCGGCTTGCAGGCGTGCGGAGTCGGGAATGTCGTCATCGTCAATCCAGTACTCCGCTCCAAGTTCTCGGGCGAGCGCAACACGTTCTTTGAGTGATTCGAAATTCAAATCGTTCGATGCCAAATGTTCAAATGCCGGCATTGCGCTACGCGGGTCGCCCCAATCGACGTCGCGTGGATTTCGCAAATGCACCCAATGCCAGTGACTTGTTTGCTTGCCGCCTTCGCGTGCCAAATCAGGGCCGACACGTCGATATCCCCATTGAGCCGGATGGTCATACACAAATTCACCTGCCTGGCTGAAGTCGCCGTAACGCTTTGTTTCGGCGACCAGCGGACGAACCATTTGCGTGTGGCAGTGCACGCAGCCTTCGCGAACAAAGATGTCGCGGCCAGCCAGTTCCAGCGGTGTATACGGTTGGACGCTGGCGATCGGAGTTGGAGTGAGCAACAGCGATGGGACAACTTGGAACAGGGTGGCGATCGCGATCGCAAGTAGCGGCAAAAACACAAACTTGCTCGCGTCTCGCTCCCAGACGCGGTGCCAATCGAGTCGACGCCAAACGTCAAAACTTTTGGCAATGTCCAACATCGGCGCATCAGCAAATTGTGATGGTGGTCGAATCAGGTTGGGTTCAGGCAAGATTTTGCTTGACAGTGGTACCACGTCGCATTTCCCGGCGGTGGCCAAGGCAACCGCCAGATAGTTGATTGCCATCACCAACATACCGACTGCCAAGAACATCAATCCGATCAGTCGAACCCACCAAAACGCAGTGACCTGTTCGACGGTACTCAGAAACTCGGGTTCAACCAATCGTCCCGTGTCCGGGCTCAACGCCATCAGCGATCGACCCTGCCACAGACCTGCCGCGTAGCCAGCGATCGTTGCCAAGAAAACGCCGATCGTTGCTAACCAAAAGTGCAGCGAAACCAATGACTCATTCAGTCGATTTTGGCCGAACAACTTCGGCATCAACCAGTAGATCATTCCCAATGCCAGCATGCCGCAACAACCAAACACGCTGGCATCAAATTGCGCGTTGACCCACTCCGTGTAATTCAAAATGCCACTGACCGACTTGATTGCGGTCAGCGCGCTAAAGAACGTTGTGACGCCCAAGAACACGACGCCGATCGCAAGGAATCGGAGCACCAGCACGCGATGCAGGTCGCGACCGGAATGTCGATCGGCATCCACAGTCTGTTCGTTGTCATCGGCGTCGACACCGCCACGCAACGTCAGCAAACCGTTAATGACTCCGCCCCAAGCGGGCATCCACAAAATCAGTCCGAACACCATCGCCAACGAACTGACGAATCCAGGGATCGCGGTAAGGTGCAATTGTGCGGGCCCGACCCAATAAAAACAGGCGATCATTCCCCAAAACTGAGCGATCGCAAGTTTGTAGCTGTAGATCGGTCGCGCCGAGACCTTCGGGACGAAGTAGTAAATCAGTCCCAAAAACGGCATCGTCAGCAGCAAGTTGATGGTGTTGTGTGCAAAGACCGACTGTATCAATGCGTCGGGCGTGCCCGCGAGTTGCGAGTGACTTTCCCAGGAGCCAACGTGGACAACCAACAGATGAACGATTTGATAAACCGCAATCGAAACAACCGTCGCAATGTAAAACCATAACGATATGTAGAGTTGTTTCTCACGACGTTTGGCGATTGTCATCGCGAAATTGAGCCCGAAAAACAATATCCAGACGACGGCGAAGCCGGCATCGATCGGCCATTCGGCCGCGGCAAGTGGATGCCCCTGCGTCAATCCTCGTGGGATCGTGACGATTGTCATAATGACGACCAGTTGCCAGCCGACAAAGTGCAGGCCGCTCAGCAGGTCGTTCCACATCCGTCGCTTACACAACCGTTGTGTCGTGTAATAGATCGCGGCGAACGCGGCATTGCCGGCAAATGCGTAGACGGCGATGGCCATAAAAATCGGCCGCAACCGCCCATACGAAAGTTCGGGACTGTCGACACCCAACGCCGCTGGCAAGTCGGGTAACAATACCGAGAGTGAAAGCAGTGCGGCAACCACTGTGGCGACCAGTCCCCAAAGGATCGTCGCCCCGGCAAACCAGCGCGTGATCGAATCATCACCGACCTGATTACGATCAAGGACCGCGGTCGATTGATTTCCGTTGGCATTTGATTCAGCTGTCATTTCATCATCATAGTGACTATTACCACCCGTGGAATTACCGACGCGGTATCAAAAGCCAAGTTGCCACAACTATGGTTCCAACACCATGATCTCGACCTTGCGAAAATCGACCGGGTGACTCTCAGATTGCAGCGAGATACTGCCGCCGCTGAGCATCTTTGTGCCCGCTTTTTCGGCAAGCTCTTTTGAATGGCTTTCGCGGTCGTCCAACTGCGACTGCTCGTATTGCAGAACCGTTTTACCGTCCAGGATATGCTTGATGACTTGATTGCCGCGTACTTCGATCTCCGCGGTCACCCACTGATCGCCGTGATAGGTTTCTGACGTCGAACTGGTGCAATGGGGCAAAAAGAGCTTGCCGTCCATCACGACGTTGGTCCCCGGCGTGCACAGATTCGATGTGGTGCGTTCCTTTTTGCCGTCCCCGCCGAGCAATTGGACTTCGATCGAGACGGGAAAATCCTGGTCCTTGGCCATCGTCTCGGGTCGTTCACCGTGGATCATCACACCGCTATTTCGCAACGCCCAGCCAGGACCGCCTTTGCATTGCTGGTCGACAAACCGGTATTCGACGCGAAAGCGATAGTGGGAAAAATTGTCTTTGTAAAACAGGTGCCCAAACGTCTCGTTGAACTCCTCATATCCGTCATAACGAACCTTCAAAATGCCGTCCTCGACGCGAAAGGTATTCTTGAAGTTATCGCCAGCCTCGTGATACCGAATTTTCGGTGTCCATCCGTCCAGATTCTTGCCATTGAACAACTGCTGCCACTGTCCCGTGGTCGCCTCTGCCTCGGCGGCCGTCACCATCGGAGCAAAGGTCCCCGTCAAACCACCGAACGTGACGCACCCCGCCACCATGCATCCGAACACGAAACGCGCAAACGAAACACGCATCGATGGAAATACGAGGCGGACAGGCTGTGAGTCATCGCAACGTGAGTTCATTGAACAGACCGAGTAGACAGAGCGAAAGAAATACGTGAACACTGTGAACATGGCGACTCCCCTCTGAGAGACCAGCGACGTTCCGCCATGATTCTACACTCCCGATCGCCTTGGGGGGATTGAGTACAATCTGACCTGCGAATTTCTTCCTATTTGACGAGACGTCGAAAATGAAATCCATCGAGCCAATGAATTTATCGCGTCGGCAATTCTTGGGTACCAGCGGGACCGCAATCGGTATCACCTTGGCTGGATTCCCAAGTCCGTCGCACGCCGCGGCCGACGCGGACCGCTTCGGCGGATGGCCGATTGGCATCCAAAGCTTTTCCTTGCGCAGTTTTGATGTGCGGCAGGCAATCCGACATATGCAGGGCCTGGGACTGCATTTCGTCGAATTTTACAGCAAGCATGTTCCCATCGATTCGACCGAACAGCAACTTGCCGATTTGAAAGAAACACTGGCCGAAGCCGGGGTGCAAATGAGTTCCCACGGCGTCAATCGTTTTACCAAAGATCACGATGCTAATCGCGCTGTGTTCGAATTCGCCAAACGGGCCGGATTGAAAAACATTACTTGCAACCCCACCGCCGATTCATTCGAGAGTTTGAACAAACTGGTCGCTGAGTATGACATTCGTCTCGGAATCCATAATCACGGCCCCGGCTCCTCGTACGACAAAATCAACGAGGTGGTCGATGCGGTAAAGGACCACGATCCACGTATCGGTGCATGCATCGACACCGGGCACTTTATCCGCAGCAAAGAAGACCCAATTGAGGCCGTCGAGCGTCTTGGCAAACGAGTGTTTGGATTGCACATCAAAGACGAGGAAAGGCAGGAGAAAAAATCTCGCAACGTGATCATCGGAACCGGTTTCCTGGACCTCGTCGCTCTCTTTAGGACGCTCAAAAAGGTCGGTTTTCCAGCGGACGGTTCCATTTCATTGGAATACGAAGCGAACCCCGATAACCCGATTGATGACATCCAACAGTGCCTCTCAGCAGCCGAAGAAGCAATTGCCAAGGCGGGCAAGGCATAACCATCATGCAAAACGTTCGCCTGTTCGTATTCACTGTGCTGGGTTTCACTGCGTTGGGGTTCACTGTGTTGGGGTTCACTGCGCTGGGGTTCACCGTGTTGGGGTTGCCCGTGTCGGTGCAGGCCGCCGACCCTCCGCCGCTTGATCCGGCGATCACCACACTCGTGCCAGGTATCACCTTGACGTTGGTCGCCGAACATCCCGACGTCATGACGCCAACCGGGATCGATGTCGACCAAGCCGGTAACCTTTGGTTTGTCTGTAGTCACACGCATTTTCGCCCGGAGGATTACGT
>JABDKS010000039.1 GCA_013002105.1 Pirellulaceae bacterium
CCAATACGCCTGCTCGACCGTCTCGCCGTAACTGACCGTACCGTGATTGGCCAAGATCATGACGTTGGTCTTGTGAACAAATGGCAAGATCGTATCGGCGAACTGTTGTCCGCCTGGTGTCTCGTATTTGGTGATTGGCACGTCACCCAGAAAAACTTCGACTTCGGGCAAAATGCATTGCGGAATCGGCTCACGGGCGATCGCGAACGCCGTCGCATGAGGCGGGTGGCAATGCACAACGCTGCGAATGTCTTCGCGTTGGCGATAGATCTCCAAGTGCAACAACGCTTCGCTGGATCGTTTTTTGCGACCGGCCAGTTGTTTGCCGGTCATGTCGATCAATGCGATGTCATCGGGTTTCAAGAACCCCTTACACTGCAACGTCGGAGTACAAAGGACTTCGTTGTCACTGACGCGAACGGTGATGTTGCCATCGTTGGCTGCCGCGAACTGACGGTTGTAAATTCGACGTCCGATGTCGCATATGTCTTGCTTCAGTTTGTGTAGATTTTGCATTTCAAATTCCGTAGGAGCTATCGGTCGTTTGTTTCAAGTGATTCAGGGACAGGAGTTGGAGATCTATGATGCGACGATTTTCATTCCAAATCGACTTCATCCAGCAGCGCGACGATCGACGCGTCCAGCGGCTTGATATCGGGTCGAAATGGCTGAGCGGATTCGGGGCCCTCGGCTAGGGCGACCAGGTCACCCTCACGACTGCCACACAAATCCCACGCGACAATCGTTTCACCACCCAAGTTCTGTTCGTCGATTCGATCAATCGAATCGACAACCTCGACACATCGCAGCGACGCACCGGACATGGCCGGATGGAAGCGAGCGAGAGTGACGGTTCCGATGGTTCGTGCGAGTTTCATGTTTGGATTCTCGTGTTTGCTACGTTGCAATTCGTGCGGCGATATTCACCGCGGCGATCAGGTTTAATCGTTTCATATCCAATACCCAAATCGTCGGTTTCAACTCCCGCTCGAAACGGTCGACGTCGTGGATGGTCGTAACCATGACCGCTCGCTCGCGTTTGCGCTGGCAGAAATCAAAAACATCTGCCGCTGGTGTTTCACTCAGTACGACTCGAGTGCCCCCGAGTGACGCGATACCGCGACGGGCAAGTTGCGCTGCCACGGCGATGGCTCGCTCGGGGTGCTGGATGTCGATAATCTCCTGGCTCGTGGATTCAATGGGCTTGGGGCGTTGCGCGGGCGGCAATGAGACGCTTCGCGTGATCACGATTCCTCGGTCGCTAGCAGCGTCACGTGCTGCCGGGGTAACAATTGCTTTGGCGTCGATGAATAGCTGACTGGGTGTTCCTGTAAGTTGGTCAATCGTCGCGACCGTCACGATCTTGTCATCCACCGAGGCAGCCGTGGCGTCGGTCACCGTGGGCTGGCTGGTTTGCCTGATCCGCATGATCACCTTTCCAACGATCGCAGCAATGATTGCCGGATCGATCGATTGATTCGTTGCGGTGTGGGCATTGGCCGGCATCTCTATCTGTCATTTCTATTGGTTGTCGTGATCGATGATCCCGGCCACGCTCCAGCGCGCCGGTGTCTGTTTGTGCTCCGTGACCTCACGAGCGTAGGTCCCGTCGCTGGTCAAAATCACGTGATCACCTTTTCTCGCCCCCAGAGCATCGACGACTACCAAGGGTGGTCCATCTGCTGCTTCGTCGCAGCCGATCGGTTGGACGATCACCAGACGACGGCCGTTGAAGCTGGAATGCTTCACGGTCGCGTGCGTTGCTCCAAGTACGATGGCTGGCTGCATATTCTGTTTTTCCGTTTCCGCATTCAGCGGCTAAACCACCCGCAATTCGCCGATCATGCTGCAACGACGTTCGCGAGTGAATGTATTGGGTGTCGTGACTCCCTCGCCCGTTGGTCCGGCGATCGAAAACGACAAATATCCTTCGCCACCTAGACCGAGCGCCGACATGCACGGGCCGTTCTTGACATACAGCGTCGTATCCAAGGCGCGGCCCATCTTGGTCATGTTGTGGACATCGCGGGAATGAATGATCGCAGTGTGTCGGAATCCATGTTCATATTGTTTGGCCAGTGCGATCGCGTGATCGACGTCGCGGGCACGAACGAAAGGCAAAAAGGGCATCATCTGCTCGACGGTGACAAAGGGATGATGTTCGTCGGTTTCGCCAAATACCAATTCGGTTCCAGGTGGCACACTGACACCAGCCGCTTGAGCCAGCACAGCAGCGTCTTGGCCGATGAATTCTTTGGCCGCCGCATCGTGATTGTCGTCGCCTACCTTGACGATTGCCTTACCGGTCAACGCTGCGATTTGACCCGCGTCGAGCTGGACCGCACCGGCCCGACGCATCGCGGCCATCATTTCGTCAAAGACACTGTCGACGACAAAGACTTCTTTTTCGGCGATGCAAAGTAAATTGTTGTCATAGGCCGCACCTTGAATGATGCAACGAGCGGCGTTGTCAAAGTCCGCGGTTTCATCAACGACCACGGGAGGATTCCCCGGACCGGCAACGATCGCCCGCTTGCCACTGTTCAATGCCGCTCGTCCGACCGCCGGTCCACCCGTGACACAGATCAGTGCAACGTCGCGATGCTTGAACAGTGCATTGGCAGATTCGAGCGTTGGTTCGGCGATCACCGAAATCAAATTATCAATCCCGACTTCCGCGAAAATCGCTTCGTTGAATCGACGTACACCTTCGGCAGCAACCAATTTGCCTGAGGGGTGCGGATTGACCACCACGGCATTTCCACCGGCAATCATGCTGACCGCGTTGCCGGTGATCGTCGGCAAGCTGTGTGTCACCGGCGTGATCGCTCCGATCACGCCAAAGGGGGCGCGTTCAATGACGGCCAGGCCGTGAT
>JABDKS010000050.1 GCA_013002105.1 Pirellulaceae bacterium
CGACAGTACTGCGTGGGGGATTTTGTCAGTTGCCGTGAGTTACAAAGTGCAACGTTTTGAACCTGCACTTGAGCAATTTTAGTTTTCTCGTAGGCCAGGACCTGTCCTGGCGCAGCTGTGCCAGGACAGGTCCTGGCCTACGATTGATCCCACGTATTAACTAAACATGCTCTAGTCGTCCGACTTGGCATCTTCGAGCTGTTGTCGGAGCCTTTCGATTTCGGCTTCTAGTTCCGATATCTTTTTCTCAGCCTGTGTAGCTGGAGTCTTCGCCGGCTTGATCTTGGACGGTTCGTTCTGTTTGGGTGGTTCCAGTTTGATCACCGACGGAGGATCCGTTTTTGCCGCTGGCGTCGGAGAGGGTGCATCGACGGGTTTCTTTTCTGAACGCTGCGGTGCGTCATCGAAATCGGGCTCAGGTATCGGGATGTCCAACACAGACGATTCGAAGATTGTTTGCTCAATCGGTTCGGCATCGCCAAACGCCATTTCGTCGGAGTTGCTGACGCCACTGGCTGGTACGACTGTCGCTGGCGTCGGTTGGTTGGCGGCTTGAGGAGTTGTCGGTGGCACCGTCGCGGGTTTGTTAGTCGACGAAGTGTTCGGTTCCGACTTGGCGGATGGGTTCTCATTCGCAGAGTCTGCTACCGCAGGATTTTTGCTGGACGGTTTACTGCCAAATAAACCACCAATCATCGATCCGACACCGCCCAGGACACTCCCGCCGGCGCTCGGGTCGCTTTTGCTGGCCTCAGGCGCCTGCGCGGCAATCCCCGATTCGGTCGCTCCGGCAGCGCCGGACGGCGACGCGTTGGCCAAGGAGACGTTCGATGCGACCAAACGATTACTACGAACCAATTGAACGGCGACGGTCTCGCCGTCGCGACGCGTCGAAAACTCGCGGATCAAGCTATCCGTGTTGGCCACCATTCGTCCGTCGAGCGAAACGATTCGGTCGCCCACCTTCATTCCTGCCCGCGACGCGGGCGAATCTGGATCAACACCGACGATAACAGCACCACGTGTCCCAGGTCTGTCCTCGACCTCGACACCTAACTGCACTCTTTCGGATGAATCGGGTCGCTTGGGCTTCGGTGATGGATCGACAGCGAGAGGCTGTGTGCGTACGGACGCAGAACGCGAACGATTTGGCGACGCGGTCATTGGAGCAACTCGCGATGCGGCTGCCGCCGTCGATGGCTTCGCCGCCGAATTGGGTACGCCCAGCTGCGACGCTGCCGGTGGTGCCGTCTGCGACTCGGCAACCAACGGCACCGATAAGTCCATCACCCGGATACCTCGACCAATCCGCAGTTTTGCCTGTTGACCGGTTTGTAAATCGTCCAGCAAGCCGTGCAGTGCATCGATCGTGGGTGTAGGTTGGCCATTGAGCGAATAAATTTTGTCGCCGGCACGCAATCCCGCCTCTTTGGCCCGCGAGTGATCTTGAAAACTCACGACTTCCAGTGCGGGGATCCCGGATCGCTTCTCGACTACCTGCAGACCCAACGTTGGTCGCAAATTCGAGAGATCATTACGTTGGGGCGCGTTGTTCAAAATCGAGTCGCCGGCATCGACTTTCGATTTATTGGGCGACGTTTTGTCGGACGACGTTGTTGCTTGATGTGATGCGACTGCCTGAATGTCTGCCGGATTAACCGAAACGATTCGACGCGTCCGCGTGTCAATGACAACTTTTTGTCCGCTTCGTGGATCAATCACGACGCCGAGGAACGGAGCTGACGGATCGAATTTGTCTGAATCATTCCGGGCATCGCCCAGTGTGATCGGTTGACCGGTACGTGAATCAACCACGATTTTTTGCGCGCTGGACGAATTCGCAATGGGCCGCCCTGTACGCGGATCGATTCGACTCGCTGGCGGTTGAACGCGATAAACCTGCGTTGGGACGCGTTGACTGGGGTTCGTTTGCGGACGTGTTTGCGGCGCCGGTTGCGGCGTGAACTGCTGAACACGCGACCGAATACGCTGCAAGATTCCTTGGGCGCTAGCGTGTGGCACATCGGCCGCAAACACGACAATGACCGACGCAATCGCGAGACCGCGCGCGAATCGTGTTGCCGATGTCATTTGATACGTAGATTCTAGAATCGATTGAACGTTCATTCCGCTTCGTTTCATTCCTGTGATTGATCGTTTCCATACGGGAGTTCCCGATGGTCGAGTTCCCCGTGGTCACCTTTCCGGTGTTTGGCCGACCATCGTTTGGTGGCACCACCATGATAAGATTGGCATCTACAAAAGAAAAATGGTCGAATTGTAGAAACAGGCCCGAATAGGCGCTTTTTTCCGAGTCAAAGGAGGGCAGGGGTGGCAAACGCGGGGGGCAGGAGACTTTGGCATGGGAAGTGTCGGATCGGCGCGCTGCGACAAAGTGCTCCGCCGGTGCACACCAACCTAGCGGCGAGCGATCGCAGCGAAAACGCAGTTGATCAGCAAATTAGAAGGGCTCCGCGTCGGAGGGACCTGTCATGACGACGTGACTTTCGCTGATTCTGACTACGTCGATTCAACTGGGGCGCATCGGTGATGCTGTTTAAGGGCGTGAGTTGTCGATGCATCAGTCATTCCGATTCTCTGCGTGATTCCTCTGCGTGATTTCAGAGACGAGCTGGTTTGTCTGGGAAAGACGCAATGATCATGGAAAACGTCGATGGAACCTCCCTTCTGCGCCGCATCGACGCGAACGCTCGCTGATGCAAGTTGGTTGGGATCGGACACGAGTAAGGAAATTAGCGCACGCTAAAACGACACGTTCAGTGATGTGTTGGACGACGTTTCGGCGGACATTCTTGTTGGCCAAAACCGCGGAATTGACGTCACCGACCACGATCGGGAGCCTGTCTATTTTCCCGGCCGATTGATTTGATGCAGTAACTTGTTGCCGTCTTTGATCTTACGCAATCCATTGTTTTATCGATGCGATGGCCGTGAATCATCATCGACAGGTTTTCCACCAACGCACTGGTCAATGCCACTGGTTGCGGAGAAATATTCCTAACCAATCCGGTGCCTAGCGACGTGCGTCAGGCCCGTATTTTGTTGCCTTAGCGGTACGACCTGACAGGCAATCGGTCCGACCTTTGACAATCGAACCAATCGGCGTTTGACTTGTGTGCTAGCAAACATAGAATCTGCCCACTCGCTTGACGGAATCTGAATCTGAGAAAGCGGGACACTGAGTGGGGGAAGGCAATGTTGCCACCCGGCGGAGCTAGGTTGGCTACACTTCTTTTGCCAACGCTACGGTTGCCATTTTCCTCGCTCTGCACTGTTCATTAGTAAATGTTCATTGGTAACTGTTCGTTGATCGGACGAAGTTGCAGTTGGTGAAATCGCTCAAGGTGATTTTTCGACGAGCAATTGGGATCAGCGCTTTGGCAAAATCGCGAAACATCCATGATGGAGGATTGCGCTTCCCGTATGTCTGCAACGCAAGGCTGCAACGATGACAAGGCTGTCGTCGAATCATTCAAGGAGGCGCTCAAGCAACGGGTTGGTTTGGACATTTTCCAGGCGTGGTTTGCAAGCGGAGTCGAGTTTCGTGTGACGTTTGACGCAGCCGCGCCAGCGCCGTCGGCTGACTCTCAAGACACATCATCATCGAATCCGCCACCGCAGTTATCGGCCGCTGCAGCGGGACAGGTCGTTGTTGAAGTCCAGCGTCAGTTCGCGCTTGATCGCTTGCGTCGCAACTTTGTTCGCGAACTACGTGGCGCGGCGATGCAAGTGTGCGGAATCGCAATGGAAATTGACTTGGTGTTGGCTCCCCAGCCGCAACAAGTCGAATTGCCATTGGGCCAAGAGTCGGAAAATCGCAGCGGTGTCACATCATCCGCAGCGTTACCAACTGCTTCGCCGGTCGCCGAGAAAAAGTCCCGAAAAAGTCGGGCACCGCAACGAAACAAACGCAAAACCAAGTCGCTGTCGACACTCGTCAAGCACCGCAAGGGTTCTTCGGATGTCGGATTGAACCAGCCCAGCTTGCCACAGTTTGCTGGTCAGCAAGACGTTCCGACCGGTTCGGGAATCCAAGCGGTCTGTCAGCCAGATCGGGTCGGTCAAAACGAACCAAGTTGTCAACCAGAATCGGACACGCAAATTGCAACGGTCGGGTCGGATTCAGGTGATACGGAACTTGGTTCGGTACCCGCACGAGAGGCTTCGTCGACGCGGCGGCAGACGCTCGAGACATTTGTCGCGGGCAAGTGCAATCAATTGGCACGCACGGCGGCACAGTTGGTTTGCGAAACCCCGAGTGCCGCGTCTCCCATGTTCCTGGCGGGCCCTCCCGGCGTCGGTAAAACTCACTTGTTACTCGCAATTGCGGATCAATTACGTCGGCGCCAGCGAATGCGACGCGTGATTCATTTATCTGCCGAAAAGTTTACGAATGATTTTGTCCATTGTCTTTCGGGGCACACACTGACATCGTTTCGGGCTCGTTATCGCGACGTTGACGCGTTGTTGGTTGACGACGTCCAGTTTTTGAGTGCCAAAAAAGCGACGCTTCGCGAGATGCTCTACACGGTAGAATGGTTGACCGACCGCGGCAAAACACTCGTATTCGCTGGATCCCACACGCCCCACGAGATATCAGGACTGACGCCTGAATTGTCTGGCCGGATGTCGGCTGGGTTGGTCTGTTCGATGCAATCGTTGGACGCCGCAACACGCGAGTCGATTTTGAGGACTGAAATCGAACAGCGGTGTGCGTTCGCTTGGCCAGAAGAAATGGTGCATGAGATAAACGTCAGTTTAGCCGGCGATGGCCGGCGAATTCACGGGATCGTCAATTTGGTTGGTGCACTGCAGCGAATGTATGGACGAATGCCAACGATGGATGAGATTCGGCAATTTGGCGGTGATCAGTTGCGCAGTAACAAGCCAGTCGTCACACTGATGACGATCGAACGTGCGGTCGCACAGACATTCCAATTGCAGAGCGAAACGTTGCGAAGCAAATCGCAGGCTCGCACGGCCACGGAACCGCGAATGTTGGCAATGTATTTGTCCCGCGAACTGACCTCGTCCGCCTTTGCGGAAATCGGTCGGTTTTACGGTGGACGGAGTCATAGTGCGGCGATTTTGGCGATACGTCGCGTCGAATCGTGGCTTGCCAGCGGCAAATCGGTTGGTCGCGGTCCCGCGGCACTTTCGGCGCGAGACGCACTGGATCGCGTCGAAAGCCTGCTCCGCAGTGGATAAGGCCACTGAGGAACAGTCCACAATGGAAAAGTCCGCAATGGAATAGGTCCACAGTGCAAAAAACCGCGGTGGAGCAAGACTGGTCGCTAGCGAGCAACCTCGCCGTCCGGGGGATTGGATCGAGCCCGATTCCCCTCCAATTACCCCTGATTCGCACCGTCGGTCAATTAGCGGTTGCAACGCAACGCTGGCCCCGACAGATTGAGTAGTACGTGCCGACGTCAATAGTG
>JABDKS010000054.1 GCA_013002105.1 Pirellulaceae bacterium
CCCAAATCGTCGGCAAAGATAAGGACGATGTTCGGTTGATCAGCAGCGGCGAGCGACTGAGCCAATCCAAGGCAGATGGAGCAAACGAGGTACAAGTTTTTCATTTCTGCTACTTTCGAATTTTGTCGTCGACTGAGAAGTCACCGAATGTCAGGTGTGCCCGGTTGCCGACCGCCTGGTCAACGGCTGGCTACAACACGGTCTGTTTTTTTAGTTGACTCGCGTCCCGATCGTCCGCTTCAACTGCGGCCTCTGGAGCCGCATGCTGCGAGCAGGAGTGCTTCCGATTCCGCATCGTACGTTCCCACATACCGTGAATTTGAATCCAAGCCACTGTTGGAACTGAGATTGCCAAAGTAGTTGTCCCAGCCAAGTACCAGCGGACCGGCACGCAATCGCTTCTTCCAGTCGGTCTTACCCGTGCCGAACCCAAGATGCCACTGGCCGAAACAGGAATTTGTGTAACCTTTGTTTTCCGATTGCTGAATTCGGTTTCATTGACAAAGTCACCGTGGCATTGGGTGACGTAGCGTTGAAAGCTGGTCGACAAAGAATTTTACGGTACGTTCGATGATCGCTTCCCGTGATGGATCAATCTCCGCATCGACTTTTCTCCAGTTGTGACCCGCGTTGCTGATAATCATGATCTCCACCGGCGCCTTTGCAAGATCCGCTTTTTGCTTCATGTAGTAGGCATGTTTCACCGGGATGGTCGTGTCCTTGTCGCCCTGAATCATCAGCAACGGCGGACTGTTCGGACTCAAATAATTCACGGGACTCATCTCCCGGTAACGTTGCAGTTTGTCGGCAGAATCAGTCTTGGGGCCGAGAATGCGAGGTCCGAACCGATCGCGAAAATTAGCTCGATCATCGTGATTAAACAAATCGGTTTTTTCAAAGTCGCATGGCCCGTACCACGAAACTCCCGCGATCATTTTGTAGGCGACCGCTGCTAGTTCTTTGTCGCCGGGCAGAGCCTCGGGGGACGAAAGTAACAGCATCTGCGCGATTTGCCCACCTGCGGAATCGCCCATCACAAAGAACCGTGTGTTGTCCAGCTTGAGTGTTTTGTGATTCTTTGCTAGATAACGAACCGCATCTTTGGAATCGATCACACAATCGCGCATGGTGACCGAACTGTTGGGTCGACAGAGCCGATAGTTAACCGACGCGACGGCAAACCCGGCATCGAGCAGTTTTTCAAAGACGACTTTGAACGATCCGTTCGCGGCTCCTTGTTTACTGCCCGCCGCCCATCCTCCGCCATGTGTATAGATGATCACCGGGTGCGGAGAATCGACCTGATTGCTGTTGGCGGATGGGTAGTACAGGTCCAACAGTAAGTCGCCCTGTGCCGTCTGCTTGTAAACCAGATTGAGTTTTTGCTCGCCGCCGGTTGCCAGGGAGGCGACGCGTTCTTTGCACAGTTCGTCGATCGAGAGCACTTGGTCGTGATTCGCGTCCAGCTTCCGATATCGTTTCCAGGCAGTCGCATTTTCATTCTTCTCGAACGTGCCGTTCCCGTTTTGGTCCAGCTTTCGCATGATTCGTGTCGCACGCACAATCGCGTTACGATCCACGTCAGTTTCAGAGGAATCATTTTGCTGGGAGAATGCAGTTCCAGTGAGCACGCTGGTCAAGACAGCAATGAGGAGAGGGCGATAGCAGTATCGAATCATGAATTGGGTATTTGGTAAAGTGAGTTGGTCGGTTCCGGGGAGGTGTTCGCACGCACCGGATTTCTTGGCTGAATGCACACTGTTGCGGATAACTTGCGGATTGATTCGCTGGTTGTGACCGAGCGGCAGTTGCAATACTCACGCGTCAGGTTACATGAATGGATGCAAAAGATCGTGAGTGTTTTGCGTTGCGATCAAATCATGAGCGAGGAGCGAAAGGCGACCATCGCGACGGTTCGTTATCAGTAGTTCACGGTTCCACCCTTGGATGGCTTTTGGCGTTCTGCCTTCCACCACTCACTGGGTCCTTCGGTTTCGATGGACTTCCAAACCGCAAAAAGTTGTCGCCTCATTTCCTCTGTTTTCTCCGGCATTTCCGCGGCAAGGTCGTTCTCTTCTTTCCAGTCTTTTTGGATTTCGTAGAGCTGGAATTTTGTCAGCGTTTCGTCCCCGACCAGTTTCCAGTCGCCGATTCGAAGCGCCACGCGATCGCCCGGCGGCGAGACATGGGTTCGCCAGAACAGTGGAATCTTTCGTTCAACCGGCTTGCCCGCGAACGCGGGAACCATGCTGACTGCGTCAATGGTACGGTCGTTCGGAAGCGGGATGCCGGCAATCTCTAGCACGGTCGCAAAGATGTCGGTACCGATCACGGGAATGTCACTCGTCGTTCCAGGCTGGATGTGGCCGGGCCAGCGCACGACGCCCGGTACGCGAATGCCGCCTTCGTGGTCGCTCCGTTTACCCCCGCGCAAACCGCCCGTTGTGCCTCCGAAATTCGCAACGGGACCGTTGTCAGATGTAAAGATCAATAGTGTGTTGTCGCTAACCCCCTCATCATCAAGTGTCTGCATGACTTGTCCAAGGGCGTGATCGAGTTGTGTGATGTTTCCCATATATTTGCTGTTCTCGTGGCCATCATAAATTCCGGAAAACATTGGGTCGGTCGCTATCGGCGAATGCGGTTCGTGTACCCAGATGGACAAGGCGAACGGCTTGTCAGGATCTCGCATTTCTTTTAGCCAGTGAATCGCTTCCTGCGCGACCAGCGGCGCCGAAAATCCGACGAGCTCCCCCACTGGCTTGCCATTTCGGACGAAGTTTTTGGGGTTCTTGTGACTTGGCTCCGCGTTGTTGTGCGTTGCCATCCAATAGTCGTATCCATGATCGGCAGGCTGCGGAAACTTCGCAGTGTTGAATTGATGTCGAGCGTTGAGATGCCATTTGCCGACGTGGCACGTCTGATAACCAGCCGTTTTCAGAAGCTTTGGGTAAGTGATTTCGCTGGCCCGCAGGTGGGCTTCATGACTGCCCGACAGGTGTCGCCAAACCCCGTTACGATACGGTGTCCTCCCGGTCAGAATCGCCGACCGCGACGGCGAGCAGACGGCGCATGCCGAGTAAAATTGAGTGAACTTCACACCCTGTGACGCCAGCTTGTCCAGATTGGGGCATTTGATCGTTTCATGCCCGTACGTCGACGAATCGCCCCAGCCCATATCGTCGGCCAGGAAAACGACGATGTTTGGTGGGGACGGTTCGTCAGCGCACAGTCCGAAAACCGGAGTTAGTAACAAAAGCGTAAAGAGTGTGAATGGTGCTCGCATTATCGGGTCCCTTCCCTTGAATCGTTTTGTAAGCCGACTTTCGATAGGTCCAATGGTTCAATGCCCAGCTTCAGTGCCGGCGAATCGGGCTTGAGTCGAAAATCTCCGCCAGCGGGATCAACAAACATCGGATCGACCGCCAGGCTGTGGACGTCGACACCATCACGTTGTTGTTTTTCCAGCATCTGCTTTCCGAGTTCCCGATCGCCTGCACAGAAATAAATGTTGTAATCGGTGTCGGCCTGTTTCGATGCTGCTATTGCTCGTCCTCGGCGGTCTTCGGTCGTTCGGTTTTTCCCAGGCGGCAATTCGTCGATGAAGGTGGCTGTGTTGAATGATGAATGAAAGATGTTGCGTTTAATCGTGGCGCCCTTCATCGGGCCTTCACGCAAGGCAAGGTAGTAGCCACGCGGCGGTGCGATTATATCAGCGACGATGTTGTTTTCGCAGCGATTATTCAGCTTCAGAATTATTCCCTGGGCTGTGCAACGATGGATCAGGTTTTCGGTGATCAACGTGTCTCTCTGCCCGCCGTCGGTCCGGATCGCACACTGCATCATCATCGGTGCGACCAAGTCATGAATGTAGTTGCCGCGGATCACATTGCCAGCGCCCGCTCCGCGAATGTAAATCGCATTTCCATCGCCCAGCAGTTCCATGACGTGATGAATTTCGTTGTATTCGATCGCGTTGTTGCGAGTGTGCAAGTAAGGACGCACATCTTCGGGTTGCGGTTTCTTTGGCAAGTCGCCGAGCTCATGCCTTCGAATCGTTGGGCTAAGTTCACGGCCCGGCCGCGAGAAGAAATCCGTCATGAAGCCCGAGATGATGATGCCGGTATACGGCGTGTGGTGCACCAGGTTATTCGCGACACGGTTCGCTCCGCTTTGCCAGACCATAATGCCGGGCGAGTGCGAGTAGAGTCGGCCGGTGTGATGAATGTGGTTGTTGTAAACAAGGTTCTTTCGATTGACGTCCTTGGTGCCCGGACCGTAGCCGCACAGCAGAATACCCGCACCTCCCATGTGCTCGATCAGGTTGTCCGATAGAGTGTTCTGTTGACCGTGCAAATCCACCCGCAGCGCGCCACTGCCACTGTGAGCAAAATGACACTGCTGGACCATGCAGTTCTCCGTGCCGCGCAAACGAACCAGTGCATTGGCTTTGTCATGCATGTCCCAGTCGTGCTGTAGACCGGCGTCGTCGCTGGCCAACGAATACCGATCACCATGCATGAACGTCAGACCACGGAAGCACAGGTTGCGCACCGGTGTATCTTTCGGCCCTTGCTTGTCGATTTCGCCTTCGATGCGGATGTACTCTGTCAATTGCGGAGCCAAGACCGGCGATTTATTTCGCGGCCAGAGGTAAAGCTTGTCGTCCTGGGTATTCAGTACCCATTCACCCGGTTCGTCTAGCTCCTCCAACACGTTCTCAACCCAGCAAGACTCTGTGTCTCTAAGGAAATGGAGCCTGTCCATTTTGTAAGTTGCGTTGATGGACGTCCGAGCGACCTGCTCTTGCTCGTTGACCGTTTGCAGCGGCAGGATATTTACGATCCAAGCGTGATGTGGACGAACGACGATCTGAACATCTTGAACATTCGGCCAGTTTTTCAGACGGCCGGCGGGAAAATGTAGCTCGTTGCGACTGCCGCCATCGAGTGGAATGAACCCACTTGATCGTGCTCTCGGAAGCAATCCCTCCGCGTCATAAAGTGAATGAAACTCGTCGGACACGTCCGCCACCAAAACATGGCCCAACGCATGCTTGGGCAGACCCGGTAATGCGGTGACGGTTCTCCAGTCCTTGATTTCCTGACCCGAACTGAAGACGGGTGTCTCACCGGGATACGCCGCGTAGGTGACGATCGAATCGTTTTGTCCTGAATCTTTCAGCCCAAACACCACGGTTTTGATTAGTCGGTAAGTTCCGCCTCGAATAAGAACGGTGACATCCCCCGTCTGACTCCGCTTCCATTGGCCAACGGCATCGCGTGCACGTTCGAGCGTCGCGAATGGCCCATCGGTCCGCTGCGGATTGGGTTCGGCGAGGGTCCCCGACCAAGCGTCAGACCCTTGGGCAGATACAAAGAAATCTGCAACCGGCTCGGCAGCGCAACAGTTACCAATCGTTAGCGTTGCGGCTAGCAGAATCGTTGTGGCTAGCGGTATCACAGTACAGAACTTCATCGTTCATTCCACATCAAGGCTTCGTGTCTAGCGATTCCTCCGTTCAACGGTTCGTTGCTGAAATTCGGAACACGCGATCGCCACATATCGGACAGGCCACCATTATGATCCATAGCTGCCAAGGCCATCGAGGCTTTATTTTAAGTTCTGCCTATTTGGACAGTGCCACTTTTCATTAGCCGATGGGCGATAGCCCCGGTTGTTTTCGCAACGAACCGCGGCTATCGCCGCGCGGCTATCGGGACGGAAAAACACAACGTTCTGATTCCAAAGTCGCGCTGTCCAGAAAAGGCGGGTGCCGGTGTCGGTGACTTCGTAGATCACGTGAAACGACTTGCCGACAGAATCGATCGGATTGTTAGAGACTCAGAATATGGTTCGCTCTTGCGTGTCAATCAAGCATCCAAGCGAGCAGTGGGGGTCACACCGCGGGCATATCGGAAAACTGCGATCGACAGTCGTTTCGCGTAGGATCGGACTACTTCGCCGATTCGTGCAGCTTTGCAGCGGTTGGATTAATGGCTTTCAAAACCTCGGTCCATTGCGTGCGGTGTTTTTCCATCGGATCAAGGAACCCGTTCTCATTGCGGGGCGAGTCGCCACGTTCGGCCTCGTCCCATTGTTCGATATAACCGCAGTGATGCCAGCCGATGTAGTAAGGCGTGGACATCATGCCACGAAGCATCTCTTCGTACATGCTGGCGACATCATCGAGTGACTTTGCACCGGTGCGGAATCCCTTGACGCCCCACTCCTGTTGATTGGACCCGGCAAGACCAAAACAACCGTCTCCGTTGAAAATGGGTTTTCCCGTCGCTTCGTAAATCATGTCGGTCAGCTCCTTGTCTTTTTCCCACGGCCCGTAGGCCTGTACGCAAACGACGTCGACATGTTTCTTGATCGCAGGCAACATAAAATCGTAGTGCCACATCACCATGTTCTTGTCGCCGAGTATCAGGTGATTGGGGTCATGTTTGCGAACAAAATTTTCGTGTAGCGAATACCACTGTTCCGCAATGATTGGCATAAACGTCAACATGTCCTTCTTTGCGGCGGCGACATCGGTGGGTTTCGTCCAATCCATCAACCGAGCCATCTCGGCCCACGAGATTCCATAGGTTGGGCTGATGGGCATGCCCCACGCTTGAGCTGCTGCTTCCGCGTTTGGGTAACGCTGCTTCAAATGTTCCAACCATCGCAGTTTGCCCGGTGATGATTCACCAAGCGGCAGAATCGCGTTGATCCATGGATGGATCATCGTCGTATCATTTCGCTCCATTTGCTCGCCGCGTCCCATCACCCAACTTGGTACATCGGTGTAGAGATAGCCGATTAAGTTACGCTGATCTTTGTGGATCTTTGCGACTTCCTTGATGCGTTTTTCAACGAAATCCAGGAAGTCCAACGAGAATACGTCCGGCCTTGGTCCACGACCGTGCCGCTGCTGCCAACCTGCCAGCGGAGCGGTGTTGAGCGATGCAATGTAGTAGATTTGTTTCTGATAGAGCTTCGGATCAATCGACGGATGCGTGTGCTTGCCCAGCGTATTGAACCCAAGTTCACGCGTGGTTGTGATCTGCGCATCAATCCACTTGCCAGCGGCTTCGCCGTGGGTGTTGAAGTCGCCATCCGGGCCGACCATGTCACTGCCGTATTTTTTCAGCGTCGCCGCTTTGTTGTACGGAGCAAGCCACAAGTGCGGCTCGATGTGATTAACACCAATGCTGACAAATTTGTCGCCATCAGGACCGATGAACCACCACACGCCGTCAATTTGTTCGACGCGAACGTAGCCAGTGGCTTGCTGGGCGACGGCTTGGCAACTCAAAACTGTCAGGATGGCTGATACTAGAAGCAATTGTTTCATGGCTTAGTAGGATCGGCTCGCAGCCTGTCATCCTCATCACTCTTCGACTGGGTTATTGAAAAGGGTTGCTGAAAGGCCCGAAGACTGTCTCACTATCGTCTGCGGCGAACACCGTGTTCCTTCCATTTGTCGAATAGTTCGACATGCAGGTTTTGCAGTTCCTCTGGTGACGCCGGTTTGGTCGCATGTTCGTAAACGGATCGGTTCAATTGCGTTACGGTTTCGATCAACTTCTCACGCGGTTTCCCGTCGAGCGAATAGAAACCGTTTTGGTTGTTTTTTGCCAGCGTGTTGCCGCCCTGGTCGTACATGCAGGCACAATAGGTGACGCCGATTACTCGTGGATCTTTGAAGTGTCGCATCAGATTCGCGTGATAAACCTCGCCGCGTGCATCGTGCGAAACCAGTCCCGCATGCAAGCTTCCCGTCTTGCCCGGGTAGTGAAACCCAAAGTACTCATCGGACAGGATGATCGGCAGATTCGTCGCATCCGCAATATCGTTCACAGAAATGAACTCGTTGACGTGCTGCGGAGCAATCATGTCGACGAAGGGTGCGACCTTCTTCCACGAGTGAATCGACAGTGCCCATTCCTTGATGAATGAACCAAAAATCAAGTGATTTTTGTCGTGCCGGCGGATCGCCGAGTGCCCGAGTTGGTACAGGGACACGCACATGTGAGACACGATCGCTTCGAAGTCGGCGAGCTTCTGTTTGTCGAGTGATTTACCGATACGAGGATAATTACGACGTTCGTATTCCTTTTCGTACGTCAGCTCGAATGTCGACTTCAGTTCCGACATGTCCTTCAACGATGTGCCGTAGACCTCGTTGAATTTCTTCACATCATTGTCATATCGCTTGGTTAGCAATTCGGATAACACCTCGCGCCCGGGGCTTCCCTGGGGCAAAGAAAAGTGGTGATTGATCCACTCGTCCGATTTATTAAATGCTCCAAATCCATAGTAGTAGCCCATGCAAAGCGGATCATCTTTGTAGCGTGGACATATCTCGGCAGCTCGCGATCGGATCAATTGCTCATAGTCGGGATGGAAGATATCCGGCAGTGTTTCGCCATCGACAAACTCCCAGGGGTGCTTCAGCAGGATCACGCCGACAGCGAACGGAAAGTTGGCTTCGCGAAACAGCTTCTCTGCCTTTGCGACATCGACAAATCCGTTCAAGTTACGTTCCGGACTGGTCGCGCTTCCCAAGGCACAATTGAATCCCATCGCACGAGCCTTCTCCAACGACCCCTTCAGCCACGCGTCTGCATCTCCACCGTAGACGTTTTGGCAAGCCAGATCGCTTTCGCCGGAAAGCATGTGGCTCAGAGCAACCGCAAAGAACGCGTTTCCATCAGGCGTGATGAACCAATACCGTCCCTCGATTTCTTCGATGTGAAAGAAACCAGTCGCCGTGCCTTGGATGGCAGTCGTGCCGCCGTACTTGTCACGCGTCGGTTTATCAGCAAAGCATGAAGCGCTGGCGGACGCCAAAATCGTCCCCAGTGCAACGGCAATCGTAACGAGGCGGAGGGGCATGTTCTGCATCACGGCTTTCTCAGTGGGGAGCGGAGTGTATTATAAGTGGTACAGGCATCCAGCCTGTCCGAGTGAACAACCTGAATTGCTCCAGGAACTCAATGAGGTGCTCGCGTCTCAGACGCATTTGTCCAATTCTTACTGCGCGAGCATGCGTCCAAGGCCGCTGACAAGTTTAAACCCCGGTTGGGTAAAGTACTAACTACCAAAGAAAAGCGGCCGCACTACGCAACAGAGCATCACTGATCGAGACCTTGGTTTGTTCGGTTCCCAAGCCGACAAGATTTGCCCCGCTTAGCTCGCGATCGTCACGAAGCCAACGCTTGCAGCGTGAGCGTAGACGAAGGTCATTAGAACCCGTGAAGTGTTCTACTCACGGTCACTTGCCGCATGTCGCCCGCGGATGCGAGCAACCATGGAGCTTTCTGAGGCCAGCGAATCGTACCAACAAGGCTACGAAAAAAGCCGCCTGTGAAACCACAAGCGGCTTTAAAAGGTGGAGGATAACGGACTTGAACCGATGACCTACGCGCTGCCAGCGCGTCGCTCTCCCAACTGAGCTAATCCCCCGGATGTGAACTTGGTCCTGGTAGTGGACCGACGATGGGACATGACAACCACCACGGGTGATGGGTTCGCTCTGGTGCAAACCAGAGATATTGCCCGTCTCGTCTGAGCTAGAAAAGTAGCACGGGGCGCAAATAGCCGTCAAGTCCCGAAAATACGTCGTTTTATGTCACCAATCCCTTGGTGACGGTCATGAACACGTCTTCGAGCGTCGGATCGCGATCATTAAACGACCGCATCCGCACTCCTTCGGCGATCAAATGCTCCATCAATTGTGCCAGACCCTCGTCGTCGGTCTCCAGTTCGGCGACCACCTGATGCGGCTCGATATCCAGCGATCGAAGGTGTTCGCTGCTACGCAGAATTGATAATCCGGCTTCGGCCCCCGATGTGAACTGTATCTCCACAATCCGATTGCGGCGGATTTGGCGATAGACGGTATCGATCGGACCGTGCATTAACAACTGCCCCCGCTCGATGATTCCGATCGACGTACAGCAGTCCGCTAGCTCCGTCAAAATGTGGCTGCTGATCAAAATGGTCTTGCCCATTTTGCGAAGCTCTTTCAGCAACGCTTTGACTTCGACTCGAGCACGTGGATCCAACCCGCTGGCCGGTTCGTCCAAAATCAACACCGGCGGATCATGCACCAGCGTCTTGGCAAGACACAACCGTTGCTTCATTCCGCGTGACAATCCGTTGACAAAATCGTCTCGCTTGTGCGTCAGGTCCAACAGTTCCAGTACGTTGTCAATGATCTGTTTGCGTTCGGTTCGACCGATACGATAAGCCACGGCAAAGAAATCCAAAAACTCCCAGACACGCATTCCATCGTAGACGCCAAAGTTATCGGGCATGTATCCGACGTTCTGTCGCACGCCCACGGGGTCACCCATCACGTCACAACCAGCCACGACACCACTGCCGCGACTGGCTCGCAGCAGTGTTGCCAGAAAGCGAATCGTCGTACTTTTGCCGGCACCATTCGGACCGATGAATCCAAACGTTTCGCCCGCATCGATTTGCAAATCGATTTTGTCGACCGCAGTGAAATCGCCGTAGTCTTTACCAAAACCGGTCAGTGTGATCATAGAATGCTGCTGTTGAAAAAAAGAAATTCAGTGGTCGCTATTCGACCTGCTCTTCTGTGTTCTGTTGACCGGTTTGAACGCGACGAAAATCCGAAATCAGATTGACGTCCGGTTTCGGGTCCGGCAAAGGGCTGTGTTTTAAGTGTGCCAACACGATGGTCTGAGCACTGGTTTGGTTGGCACTTGGCGCGATCGACATGCCGTCGATTGATCCGTCGTACCGACCGACCATCCGCGTTGATCCGCCAGCCATCACCAGCGGCGATGCAACCCGCCGAATCATTTGTGCCGTTTGCATCGGCAGATCGTCCGAGACGGAGACCGCATTGCGTGTTTCAAATTGCAGTTTGGTCGTTGACTGGGGTGACAAAATGCCAACCGTCGCAATTCGAACGTCGCCCTCGGGCGACTTGTCCAACACAAAGACATCCATCAGTTCCATCGCAGTATCATTGACCAGAGTCTCGCCCTGACGCGAAATGCCGCCGCCAACGTCAACGATCTGTTCGGCGTGTACCATCCGAATTCGGTTACTACCAACCGAAAACCCGCTCAGTGATGGGCCTTCGGAATAAGAAGTCAGGAAGGTGCATTCGTCGTCGGCGCGAGCACCGCCTTCGGTAATCGGAGTAGCAGCAGCGTCGTAACCTTTAAATCCGATTTCATAGC
>JABDKS010000089.1 GCA_013002105.1 Pirellulaceae bacterium
CTTCATTACAACGCCAGCCACTACGGTGGCTGGCGTTTTTCATTCGCTGTTGCTTACCCGGTTTCTCGACGTCCTTTTTCAACGAACTCGACACGTTCAACGAACCCGATCTCAGGAAATAGATACATCATGCGAGATTTTCGTCGTCCTCTTGCCTGTTTACTCTTGGTAGCCGCAAGTACTGCCACCGTGCTGGCGCATACGCCTGTCGAGTTCCTCGAAGTCATCGCTGTTGAGCCTGCACGAATGATCGAGCACGCGGTCGATCTGAAAAGCAAGTTCGATCCCGAAAAGGTGCAAACCGATCTGCAAGGTCCCGTGATGTTTGCGCGTTCGGTCGGATGCATGGGGCGCGCGGCCAACAATCAGCCGGCATACTTGAATTGGTTCAAGATTGTCAAACCCGCCGGAGAGCCTGTGCGGGAATTATCCGTCCTGGACATGGTTCGCGGCGATGGCAGTAAATCCCTGAAGATTCAGAACGCGGAGTACCTGCTTTCGCCGTCGCAGTTGATCACCAGTGGCACTCCGGATGAAATCCCAGACGGTTTGGATCATTACAAGGCTTACCGTATTATCGACGCGTCTGCACTGGATCGAAAAGTGACTTTGACCAATTCCGTCGGACCAGCACAACGTACCCTGGGCAAACCGATCTTTGTTTGCTTGGCTGTCCGCGAGTGGCATCACGACGAATACTTTTCGGCGACACATCCCAGTGATTGTTTTGTCGTCTACGAGTTAGACGCGCACGATCAGGAACAGAAATTCAGCACGATTGATCAGTTCGGCCTGAATGAATTGCAGAGCACGGAGAACCGCTGGTTGTGTGTACGCGCCGCCCTGCTGCGTACCACATCAAACTAGCGGACTGGGCAAAGTCAAATCGTCGGGAGGCTGAGCGTGGTTTCTGCGACGTAAGGTGTATCACACGACGCTCTCATCGTCATTGACCAGGCTGAGACTCTTTTTCCAACTCATCCAGCAGTTTGCCAATTTCCTCTGCCTCTCCACGCTTCATATCACTCTGCCTGCGATTCGTGTGAGACAGCTTATACGACTCCTCCATCAACTGGTTGTACTTCTTTTGTAAGCTCTCTTTGCTGTTACGCGAACTACCGAACATCTTCATTCTCTCTTGGTTTACGGGTTAGGATTCAACAATATTGTTGGTGTCCGTCAAGGACTTGTCAGGCCAAGTTGTTCGTACATCCAGGTGAACGAGCGTCAACGATTGATTCATCAAGTCGTCCAACGGTCTTCTGTTGGTGGCGATACATCACCCAAAATCAGAGTATCGATCGCAGCCGACAAGTAGGTCATTTGCTTATTACGAAAACCAAATATGCCAACAATTCAATTTGCCGGTCGCGAAATCAAATGTGCAGAACATGAGAATCTTCGCCGAGCGTTATTGAGCAATGGTGCGCCTCTGTACAACGGAATTGCGCGTCAAATTCATTGCCGCGGTTTGGGAACCTGTGGAACCTGCGCCGTTGCAATTCGCGGATCAGTCACTCCGATGACGGCAATCGAAAAGTGGCGTCTGAGCTTTCCGCCGCATCGACTCGCGATGGGTTTGCGATTGGCCTGTCAGTGCAACGTGCTCGGTGACATCGAAATCGCCAAGCATCTGGGACTTTGGGGCCATCGATCCGAGGAAACAACGTAATTGCCGCCATTTTGGCCTGAATAGATCTGGCTGCTGGACAGCCTTCTATCCTTACTCGGTGGCTACTTGCAGTGCCCAGCGATTGAAGCAGCTCAATAAGGTAGGTGATTTGATGACGAGCAAGAGAATGGTGTATTTGTTGTTGACCGTCGCCATTGCGGTGGTCGGGGCACTCGGTTGGAATCTGACCGCACGAGCCGCCTACGAATCAGCGGAATACAAGGTCGTCAAATCGGACGGCAAGTTTGAAATACGTGAGTATCCAGATTTGATCTTGGCCTCGACAAACACCGAAGTCGATTCCCAGGGCCGTGACGGCAGTTTCATGAGATTGTTTCGGTACATCAGTGGCGCAAACACTGCCGAGCAGAAGATCTCGATGACCACCCCCGTGTTCATGCAAGACGACAAAGAGGCAGATGGGCAGATGGGTTTTGTGGTCCCCAAAAAGGTTGCCGCCGCAGGAGCTCCTAACCCGGTCGCCTCCGACGTGTACCTTCGCGAGCGCAAGGGTGGACGGTTCGCCGTGATCCGGTTCTCCGGCAGGATGGACAAGAAAGACGCGAAGGCTGCTGAAGTAAAATTGCGAGAATGGATGGAAACGAACGGACTGCACGGCGTTGAATCAGCAGAATCGGCTGGGTACGATCCGCCATTTACCCCGGGACCCTTGCGACGAAACGAAGTCTTGATCCGTCTGAAGTAACGTTTGCGCACCTGCGCGTCGAATTGAATCACAAGTGCCAGATCACAAGATGCCAGATCACAAGATATCAGCCGCTTGGGAACGACCCACCATGAATGAAACCGCTGATTCTCGCTGGACCGTCGAAGTCTTTTACGACGGTCACTGCCCGCTGTGTCTCCGTGAGATCAATCTGTTGAAATGGCTGGACCGACGTAATCGGATTCGGTTTACCGATATCGCCGCGGCTGGTTTTTGTGCCGATGACTATGGGAAAACGCCGACTGCGATCATGGACGAAATCCATGGCCGCTTGCCCGATGGTCAGTGGATCAATGGCGTCGAGGTGTTTCGTCGGCTCTACGCCGCAATTGGTCTCAACGCGGTCGTTTGGCTCACGCGGCTACCGCTCATTTCTCATGGACTCGAACTGGGATATCGTGTCTTCGCCAAAAACCGTTTGCGGCTGACCGGGCGATGCACCGCCGAAACGTGTGAAGTCCGGTGAGCGGCAGCGCGGTCACGAGTGTCTCATAACATCCATGATTCTTCCAAACCGGCCAAGTATTACTGACACTGACCGATCCAAAGAGAACTGCGGCCGGGCGTGTGGTGGCGAACGAAATCGATGTGTCGAATGGAACCCACGTAGATTGAGGACGACGAGGTCAACGGAACTCGCAGGACCAAACTCCGGCAGACCTGGGTGGTTTGACGCGATTGTCCGTCAACGACATCGCGTTGGGAATAAAAAGGAAGATGTCTATTGCCAGCATCCGGGTCGACGTCTGACAATTTGATCGAAATGCAGTTATTGTATTTGCGAAAGACAAATAAGAATGACAGAACCCGCGAACACCCTACCAGTTGAGCCGCCGAGCGAAGAAACGATCTTCAAGCTCCTCGCACGCGTTGGCCTTTCTCTCGGCATTCCGGTCGAAAGGGCGACGATTCTTTCGCGGGCCGATTCTGCCGATGCTGTGCCTTCGGATCCACTGAGCGGTTTCGTCGTCAGCGCCGAGCAATCGGGAGTGTTCGTCAAAGAAGCGTGTTTTGATGACGTCGATGAAGCGATTGGATTTGTCCAGGAAGGCTATCCGATCATTGTCGCAAATCCAGACGGAAGCTTCATCGTCATTGATTCGATTGCCGGACGGCAAATTGAGACGATGACGATCGGGGAACATGTAACTCAGCAAGCACTCAGCAAGCGAAAGCTACAAGAGCTGGTTTTTGACCATGGCACAAAGCGCATGTTCCTGGCAAAGAAGGAACTGGAATGCGACTCATTGTCAGTCACGCCGCATTACAGCGACGACGACGTTCATCCTCAGAAGACGATCTCGCCAGAGCAGCGATTTTTGGCGTTACTGGATCTTGAGCGACGCGATATTTGGA
>JABDKS010000090.1 GCA_013002105.1 Pirellulaceae bacterium
CACCCGAGGCGGATGTTGAAGTCGGAGTCATTGGTGGTCAGCCCGACAGCGGTAGCGACGTATTGAACTTCATTGGTACCGGTGCGGGTGACGTGACGTTGGACTTGACCGATCAAACGATCACGGAAGCTGGCTTGGGGCCGGTGTCATTCATCGATATCGAAACAGTCAACATCGATGCCAATGCTGCTTTGATCGTCGATGGCACCGTCGACAATGACACCATCAACGTCACGCCAGTCAACGCAGGCAATGATGGTTCGTTTGATCATAGTGGATCGGCGATCGGCTTCAATTACACCGATGCAGCCACTGTGATATTCAATGGCGGCGGCGGCAATGACTTGCTTAATGTGGTCGGCGATGCAGCCGACGATGTGGTCACGGCTGACGGAACGACGGTTGATGTCGATGGCAGCGTGGTGACGTTGGGAACGTCAATCGAAGCGGTGCAATTGACGACGCTTGGTGGCAGCGACACGATCGATATCACGTTGGTTGCAGCCGGTGGCGTCAGTTACGACGTCGTTGGTGGAAATCCAATCGGTGCGGTAGGTGATACGCTGAATGTGACATCGCCAACCGGCCTGACGTTCATGGCAGGCCCGGAGACCGACAGCGGTGCGTTGGTCGATGGCGATGGTGCGATCGTCAGTTACGACGAGATCGAAGTGGTCGGCGTGACGCTTGCTCCCGCGGGTGCCGTGGTGGTGATGGGCAGTGGCGCAGACGACGACATCACGGCGGTCGGTGTCGGCAACGACAGCGTCGAAGTAACGGTTAACGACGGTCCCACGATCACCTACGCTGGCGTGACGAGTTTGACGTTGCAAGGCAAAGCGGGTGACGACGATATCACGATCGATGTCAACAACGCGATTGATGTCGAGTTCATCGTTGACGGTGGTTTGCCAACTGCGGGCAGTGACGAGTTGCGAATCACGGGCGACAACGGTACCGATGATGCTCCGACTTGGAGTCCCGACGCGGTCGACGGTGGTGAGTTTGCCCTGGCATCATTGGCGCTGCCGATCGTTGTTGATGGCATCGAGAATCTGATATACGACGGTGAAGACGACGACGAGAATTTGACGGTTGTCGCGCCCGCCGCCGCAGCCGAAGTGTTCTTTGCCCATCATCCAGCCCTGGCACTGGATGCTGGATTCATGGGGCTTCGCAACACCGATGGCGAATGCTTGGGTGTGAATTACGAAAACTTGGGTACCGACGGTACGGTCACCGCTGACGGTAGCCCGGTCGCCGCAGCCGATTTGACCGTTCTGGGAACCATCGATGACGATGACGTTGCGATCTCGTTCTCCGGTGCCAATGCGATCGACTTTGATTTGACCAGTGCCTACGGAGTCCACGTCGATATCTTGAGCGTGGGCGTTCAAACGTACGAAGTCCAAACGCTCGACGGCAACGATGTGATCGAAGTCAACGGTAGCGTTTTGGCAACCAGTTTGGACATCTTGGCCGGTAGCCCCGGCGGTAGCGACGAAATCACTTTCAATGACAATGCGGGCTTGGCTGATACATACGTCGTCGACCCAGATACCAATTCAGGCAACGGGACCGTTGTCGTCAATGGCGTCAACACCGCTTACGACGGCGTGGAGCACCTGATTTTCGTGGCTTCGGGCGATCTGGATGACGCACTGACGATTAACGACGATGCGGCGGACAATCAATGGCTGCTGGATGCGGGGCCCGTCGTTGGCGACCGTGTTGAAATGGACGATCGCGAAACGATCGATTTTGATGGCTTCGATACCGTGGAATTGAATAACGACTTCGGTACCGACACATTCACGATCCATCCGACCAATCTGGTTGGTTTCAATACATCACTAACGATCAACGGCGATACGGCATTCGCACCCGAGCCAGTCGACGATGTCGTGACGTTTGTTGGTACCGAAGCAGCCGATGCGGTGACGACGACAGCCACGGCGGTGACGGTTAATGGTGTCGAAATCACGGTGGGCAATACTAACTTTGCCCAGTTAAATGTGAACACCCTGGGTGGCGATGACGACGTCGATTTGGACTTGGCACTCGATGGCGTCCACAAGGTGGTGGACTTGGGAGCCGGTAACGACTCGCTGGATGCGTCGGGAATGTTGGACGGAGATTTCTTCGGCGGTATCGGTAACGATACGATCATCGGATCGCCATTGGGTGACCGCATTTTCGGCGGCCCCGGCAATGACATCCTGATCGGCGGTGGCGGTAGCGATTACAGTTACGGCGAAGAGGGGAATGATATCTTCGGTAACCCGTCGATTGCTGCCAACGGGGTCGCGGATGATCCGGGCACTGACTTTAACTTCGGCGGTCCCGGCTTCGATAACTTCATCTGGGAACCGGGCGACGGAGCGGACTTCAACAACGGTGGCGATGACCAGGCCGACATCTTCCGATTCTTCGGTAACGCCGCCGGTAGCACCTTCACGTTACGATCGGGTGGCACACCGACCCATTTCAACGCACTGTTTGGCGGCGTCGTGGTTGACAATCATGGCATCGAAGATGTGCGATTGGACCCAGCGGGTGGTAATGACACGATCATCGTGAATGATCTGTTCCAAACCGAGGTCGTCAACGTCACGATTCTGGCCGGCGGCGGGGATGAAACGGTGACGGTAAACGGCCGAACGACGGCAGATCATTTGAATGTGACGTCACCGGCGATCGGCTCCGTTGGAATCGAAGGTCTGACTTACGATGTCAACATTACCGGAGCGGCCACAGCCGATTCGCTGACGATCAACACTGTCGAAGGTGACGATTCGATCGCGGTCGATGAAGGCGTCCAGAATTTCATCACATCGACACTCAACGGTGGCGATGGCGACGATCACTTGTCGGGAGCATTCAACACGGCCAACGCTAACGCGGGTGACGACACCATCATCGGTGGATCAAATGACCAAACGATCAACGGTGGTGCTGGCGAAGACACGATGGTCGGCGGTGGCGGTCAAGATACCTACGACGGCGGCGCGGACTTTGACACGATTTTGATTGGTGGTACGTCAGGTGCCGATACGATCGACGTTCGACAGTCCAGTGCGACGACACTGCAGTACATCGTGACTGATCAGTTTGGCACGGCAGTTGAAAGTGCAACGGTTGCTGGCGCGACACAGGACATAATTAACAACGTCGAACAGGCCAAGGTCGACGCCGGTGCGGGTGCCGACACGATCCGATTGGTGATCGCAGACGATTTGTTCGATGACGCTGGTGCGAGTTTGCGAATGGCGGTTGTCGGTGGTGACGACGCAGCTTCAGACCGCTTGGCGGTGGTTGATCACGCGACAGCTGATGTCTCGATTCTGCGACAAGACGCCAGCATCACATCGGGGACGGTCGAAATCGGGCCGGCCAATGTCGAGCCGTTCTTGCATACCTTTGACGGGGTCGAATTTGTGCAGGTCGTCGCCGACACGCTGGCACCGTTTGCTCCGGTGAACATCGAGTCGCCGGGAATTGCGAATCGATTGGTCGTATTTAAACATGATCAAGGCGAACAGAACAATTCGCGCAACAACGCGACTCATTTGGGAGCCAACACCACGGTCAATTTGGATCCCAATATTGATCCGGGACCTGGCGCTTTCGCATTGCCGGCGGACACCGATTGGTACCGTGTCGAAGCGTTGGTGAGCGGGACGATCGATTTCCAAGTCTTCTTTGAGCACGTCAATACGGTTGGCGCACGACCCGGTTTGCCCGGCAACGGTGATTTGAACATCAACGTGTTCGACTCCGATGGTGACGCCATCGCGAACTTCACCACGTCGGATGACAACGACGACAACGAACGAGTGCGTATCCCGGCGGTTCAGGGCGAAGTCTACTTCTTCCAGGTCCTCGGCGACGGCAATGCGATCAACGCATACGATGTCACGACAATTAACCTGCCCGCACCAGTTCCTTTCGATTTGGAACTGACGGACAACCCAACCGACGGTGCAACCAATCCACCCGAGGGCAACTTGAATAGCGATACGGGCCGCAGCCAGTTCGACAACATCACTTACGACGACACGCCGACGTTGATTTTGCGATTGGACGACGGATTGTTGCTCAATGATCTGCCGGGCAACAACGCGGCAGGCACACCGCTGGGTGACGCAGCAATTCAGATTCCATTTAGACCTGGTTTGGCACAGCCGAATCAGCCTGGTTATGCGATCGCGATCTTTGACGAAGGTGCCACGGCACCTGCCGCCGGCAACGGTGGCGGATTGAATATTCGCCAGCCACTGGGCTTCGCGACGCAGATCGAACCTGGTCTGTACAGCTTCACCGTGCCAAACGGATTGGCGCTCAACGAGGGCAGCCATTTCTTGACGGCGAAGGTGCAGATGCTGGATCCAGCCAATCCGCTGCAAACCGGATTCGGCGAACGAAGTGCTTCGCTGGAGATCATTGTCGATCGCACTGAACCAGACGTCGTCTTTGGATTGGCGGCTGACGCGACTGATGGGCTGCATCCAGACAGCGATAGCGGTGACGCGGCGATCTCCGCGACGAAGATCGACCGAATCACCAATGACGAAACACCGACCTTCTTTGGTCGTGCCGAAGCCAATTCGATTGTTCGGTTGTACGTCGACCTGGATGGGTCCAACACCCTGACCGGTGCCGACTTGTTGATCGGTCAAACCACCGCGACACCACTGGACGGAACTGATCAGTTGGAGACGCCTGCGAATCCAAATGAACCGGGCGGTCAGTGGGAAATCACTTCGACGGTCAATATGAACGATCCCGCCATCCTGACCGCGCTGGGACTGGGCCGAGATGGTGAGCGCACGATTTTGTTGTCGGCCGAAGACGTGGCGGGCAACATTACGGCGCCCAATAACAATGTCACGCTCGACATCTTCGTCGATACGTTGGGGCCGCAGGTCACCGATGTTTACGTCACTGGCCGTCCCGATTTCAATATCTTCACGGTCAAACCGGAGACACCCGAACCGACTCCGCGAGTGGATAGCTTGACGATCGAGATGCGGGATCTACCACCGCGTATCGCCGCCTTCTTGTATCCGGCAGTCTCCAACGTTCCGCCACTGGCACCGATCGTGTTGGTTGGGGATCACTGGGGCGTGATTGCGATCGAAGATGTGACGTACATTCCCACCAATAACGGTCCGGGTGTGGCGACTGGTCAGATCGTGATCGACTTCGCCAGTCCGCTTCCCGACGATCGATTCACCTTGACGTTGGCGGACAGCGTGATTGACCCGGCCGGCAACCAATTGGACGGCGAAAGTAACGCGGCCGAACCGGTCGGCAACCCGCTGTTCCCAACCGGCGATGCGATCTCCGGCGGCGACTTCATCGCTCGGTTCACTGTCGACAGTCGTCCCGAGATCGCGACTTGGTCGCAAGGCGTTGTCTATGCCGACATCAACGGCAACATGGTATGGGATCCGGAGGGTCAAGATAACGATGCGGTCAACCGTGACTTTGTCTACAACTTCGGCGAACTGACCGACGCGTACTTCACCGGCAACTTTGCCTTCGAAAATCGCAACGATTCGTTCTCGCAAATCAATTCCGGTCCCGACGGAATCTTGGGCACCGGCGACGACATTCCTGGGTTCGTCACGTCGGCAAGCGGTTTTGACAAACTGGGTGCCTACGGTGCGTTTAACGGTCAGTACCAGTTCTTCTTGGACACGAACGATGATGGTGTCGGCGATTTTGTCGGTACGATGGCTTACCAGGTTAACGCGATTCCTGTTGCCGGTGATTTCAACGCCGCGCATCCTGGTGATGAAATCGGTGCCTTCGATGGCCGCGATTGGTACCTGGATGTTAACGGTAACAACCGCATCGATTTGGGCGAGAAGTTTGCGTCCAATACAATGGGTCTGACCAACGGATTGCCCGTTGCAGGTGATTTCGACGGGAATGGTTTCGACGATTTGGGCACCTACAATAACGCCACCGGCGTTTTGACGATCGCGTTGACCAGTGGATACACCGCAGCCGGACCAACGGTGATCGGAAACGATACCGTGACGTTCGGATTCAGCGGATTCGGCGAAATTCCGGTCGTCGGCGATGTGAACTTGGACGGGATCGATGACATCGTGATGTGGGTACCGGGCCGTGAAGGACAATTGCCCAAAGATTCCGGTGAGTTCCACTTCTTGGTTTCGGATGACCCAGCGGACTTCCCAGCGGGTGATGTACCATTCAGTCCGTTCAGTCCAGCACCACTTGGCAACGACCTGCAAGCGGCCTTTGGTGACGACTTCGCCTTGCCGTTGCTTGGCAACTTTGATCCGCCGATCGAACAAGGTGGCACATCGTTGCTGGGGTCACTGACCAATGTGACCAATGCGTTCGACGTCAACCTGGATGGAATGGTTTCGCCAAGTGACATCCTGGGTGTGATCAACACCTTGGTCGAACAGTCCAATGGCACGATTGTCAGCACGGAGCAACCGATTCGAACGGTGGCGGCCTTGGGCGGAATTCGACCGGACGTCAACGGTGACAAGCAGTTCACACCGTCGGACATCTTGGCAGTGATCAACGAACTGGCTCGTCAAAGTGACATCGGTGGCGCTCAGGCCGAATCGATTGCCTCGGATGACAGTTCAGAGGCTTGGTCGATGCGAGTCGACTCGGCATTCGCCGATGATGATGACGACGAAGACGAACTGCTTCGTATTTTGAGTGAATCAGGCGGAACGTTTTAACGCATCGTTGGTAGCTGTAGCCACCAAATCACAGACGCCAAACCACAGTCGTTAGACCACAGTCGCCAGACTCTCCGAGGCTGGTCTTGTTGACAGCGATGTTGTGTACGCGTGTGGTGCGCTGGAGGCTGGCCTGGGACAGTCCAGCGACTGTGGAAATGGTCGTTGGGTTTTCAGTCGCCAGACTCTCCGAGGCTGGTCTTGAGTATTGGATTTTTGGCAATCCAGGTGTGGGGTGGAGGCTGGACTGGGACAGTCCAGCGACTGTCTCCGACGTCGGTCTCAAGCGTTCCCGATTACGCTTGCGCTTTCGGTGCGATGGAGGCTGGCCTGGGTCAGTCCAGCGACTGTGGAAACGGTGGTTGGGTTTTCAGTCGCCAGACTCTCCGAGGCTGGTCTTGAGTGTTGGATTTTTGGCGATCGAGGGGTGGGTTGGAGGCTGGCCTGGGACAGTCCAGCGACTGTGGAAATGGTCGTTGGGTTTTCAGTCGCCAGAC
>JABDKS010000111.1 GCA_013002105.1 Pirellulaceae bacterium
TTCATCATCCGTGTTGAGATCGCCGATAGAATCAGTGTCAAGACGAAAGCGATGACTAAGCCCACGACTGCAATCGACACGAATCGATTGATCAATCCGGTTGTCCCCAGCCACTGCGCAAATCGTGCTTCTTGTGAAATCCCCAGTTGCGGCGCGACGCAAATCGCCGCGCCCAACGCGACGACGGATGCTCCCATCCGCGTCAGCCCCATCCGGAATCCACTGAAGGATGCGACCAAGGTGACCCACACAAAAGCAACGCCGACGTAATCACCGGTGCGATAAAAGTACCAGATACCCCCGCCGGCCGACAAAACGAATAGCAGCCGGACGATCCAATTCATCCGCGGCGCAGTGGTGGTGTCCCTTTCCAGGACATCTTGGTGAGTTGTCATAGCAGTCGGCGAAAGATCATGATGCGAGGGGGGGCGACAAGTGACTTGCGAACCCAACTCACAAATCACTGAACCCTAGCTCGCAAAATGCCGCATTGCTGATCCAGACGCTTTCCAGATACAACCGCCCGCTATAACCGGAACATATGTTCCAGACCGTCGCCTATTTGGACGCCTTGATCTCAGCCGCCTCGCTCTCCAAGCTCGAAATCTGATTCTCCAGATCTTTGATCTCGTCCAAATCGTCTGCTTGCTGCTTCGCCCCGGTCAATCGCGGTCGCAGCGACTGCAGCTTTTTGTTGATTACTTCCAAACGCTTTTTTTGCTTTTTGTCCATCTTGTATTCTCTTTTGATTTTTTCCGAGGATCAGAATTCCAGTAGCGCCACGACGAAATGAACGACCAACACATAAAGCGTGGTCCACAAAACAGTCGATGTGATGGCGTGACTGACATCGCTTGCTGAGTGTTTGGGCGAGATACCACGATAGTACCCGATTGCAGCCGTCCCCACACCACAGAGCAGATTCTTGAGCATCACCCATCCCCAGCCGATGAACATCGGCGACTGGGATTGTTCCAGATTGCGATAAAAATGCTGCTGCCAAAAATACGGACCGACATCCTGATGCGTCGACGAAAACGTCACCAGGCTGATCCATTTCGACGCGGTGAATGCCAACCACTCCAACAGTGGTGTGGCGATCACAAATGCCAAAACAATGGGAACGAGCAGGTAAGAACGAGCATGGACTCCCAGCGTATGAAGTGCATCGACCTGACCACCGTAACGCTTGACACCGACATCGGCTGCCACCGCCGCGCCGCAACGCGCGGCGATCAAAACGGTCGCCAATACCGGCACCAAGATTCGATACAGTGCAAAACCGATCGACGACAACAGTTCGTCAATCAACAACGGCTGGGTATAGAGCCGAAACGGTAAGAATCGAAAGGTAAAATAGGTTCCGGTGAATCCGACGATCAAACCAGCCAAAATCAAATACACCCAAGCCGATGGCCCGCCGACTAGACGCAAATAGTGCATTAAGAATCGCAGTCCCCACCGCACACGCGGGACGACGGGGAACGAATCCCACGGCAATCGCACCGCCGCAACCAATGCCCCGCCGGTGGTCGTCAGAAATGAATCCGCCGCTGCTAACGCGGAGTTCTTCATACGATCAGTCGGCGATGGCGTGCTAGTCGTCTCGCTTTCCAACACCACCGGCTTCATTCGGTCCGGAATCTCATCCCAATGGTCTTTTGGAACGCGTACCAATTGTTTGGCCGCAGAATCCAGCAGCAGCACGTCGTCGGCGATGGGCAACAACGTCTCGTAATCATGCGTCACGACGATGCTGGTCCGCTGGTAGCGGGTTTGCGTTTCGCGAATCAGATTGGCTACTTTACGTCCGCTGGCAGCATCCAACCCGGACGTTGGTTCGTCGTACAAAATCACGTCCGGATCAGCCGCCAGTGTCCGCGCAATCGCCAGGCGTTGCTTTTGTCCACCGCTGAGTCCGGCGATGGGTGTTCGCGACGGGACGCCCAGTTCCTCCAACCAAGCTTTGGCAGACTGCAACGGCGGCTTGCGACGGTCACTGCGATGGTCGATCGCAAACTGAACGTTCGCTGTGGGTGACAATTCATCGAACAACGCAAATTGCTGAAACACAATTCCAACGCGCTGGCGAAGGCTGTTGGAGGATTTTTTCGCAGTATTAGCCCCCGCGTGGTCCGCGGACTCTTGATCCGCGGCCTCTTGATCCTTGGCCGCTTGATCAGTCGCCTGTTGATCAGTCGCCTGTTGATCAGTGGCCTCTTGATCAGTCGCCGGGGAACTGCCA
>JABDKS010000118.1 GCA_013002105.1 Pirellulaceae bacterium
GGCAGCGAATCTTGAGCCGATTGTCGCATTGCGAAACGATCGCGATCAGTGCATCGGTGCAAGCACGTTTGGACGAAACGCAACGCATGGAGTCGACGCTGCGCGCGATTGCTGAGCGAAATGACGATATCGAGTCAGTCGCGATCCGTCGCGCCAACGGGATGCTGATCGCGGAGATCGGTGATCATCGCAGCAATTGGGATAACGCAGTCGCGTTGCGTGGTAGCAACACGTTTGTCGTCGTTCCCGTCACAGCCAGCAACTACGAACCTTGGGGTTCGATCGAAGTTCGGTTTACCGATCTCTCACGGTCCGGCCTGGCATGGTTGACCGGTCACCCCTGTTTCCGACTGCTCGTCGCGTTTCCTGCCGCAATTTTTCTCTGCACGTATCTGTATTTGCGAAAAATGTTGCGGCACATGGATCCATCCAAGGCGGTCCCCTCGCGCGTCCGATCAGCGCTGGACACCGTCGCTGGTGGACTGTTGGTTCTGGACCCCAAGGGGCAGATCGTCATGGTGAATCGATCCTTCGCGCTTTCAAGCGGATACACACGAGAGGAATTGCAGGGCAAGAAGGTTGCCGATCTGCCATGGACAAATCCTGATCCCGCGATGAAATCGATCCCGTATGACTGGTTGCAAGCGATTAGCGAGGAAAACCCGCAACCGTCCGTTGCACTATCACTTGGCGAGATTTCTCCGACCACATTTTTGGTCAACTGTGCGCGAATTGACGACGACGAAGGCAAGGTGCGTGGAATTCTGGCCAGCTTCGATGATGTCACGCAACTTAAGAAAAATGAAAAAGAACTCAATCGTATGCTGGATGAGTTGACCAAGTCTCGCGAAGAAATTCGTCGGCACAACGAACAGCTTCACGAACTGGCAATGCAGGATCCGTTGACCGGATGCATGAACCGACGTGCGTTCTTTGAGCGGATGGAGCAGGAGTGGAGTCGTGCGGGACGATACAACCATCCGCTTAGTTTTGTGATTCTGGATCTGGACCATTTCAAACTGATCAATGACAACCACGGGCACGCAACCGGTGACACGGTTTTGAAAAAGGTGGCCAAGGTCTTGATTGACACAGTTCGAGACGGTGATTTTGTTTGTCGCTACGGCGGCGAAGAATTCTGCATCGGTCTTCCTCACATTGATGTTGAATCAGCGATGATTGCGGCAGATCGATTCCGCAACGAGATTGCCAGGTCCGTTGAGGTCGACGGACGTCCGGTCACCGCCAGTTTGGGCGTTTCCGCGCTCAGCCTCGGCCCCGAACATCCGCAGGCCATGGTTGATCAAGCCGACAAAGCGTTGTATGTCGCCAAGGGTGCGGGCCGGAATCGGGTTGTGTGTTTTGCAGACGTCCCGGACGATATCGAAGTGGATTCATCGCGTATCGAGAGCGTGCCAACAACGGCTGCCGACCCGGATGTCGCGATACCATTTCATGCGGTCACCGCACTGACATCGGCACTGGGCTATCGCGATCCAATGACAGCCGACCACAGTCGCCGCGTTGCCGATTTGTGCGTGGCCACCGGCAGCCGACTGATGTCCATCAGCGAATGCTACATTTTAGAGATCGCCGCGTTGCTGCATGACATTGGTAAAATTGGGGTCCCCGATGCCATTTTGCTGAAACCCGGTTCTTTGACCGACAAAGAATGGGAGGTCATGGAAGTACACGATCTGATGGGTGTTGAAATCGTCGACTCGGCATTCAATTCTCCTGAGTTAACCGAGATCATTCATACGCACCACGCATTCTTTGGCGGCACGAGCCGGCACGACAACCTACCCAAGGGAAAAGATATTCCTCTGGGCGCTAGAATCCTGTCGATTGCTGATACCTACGACGCCATTGTTTCGGATCGGGTTTATCGCAAAGGACGTACGCCCGAGGAGGCGTTCGCTGAATTGCGGCGTTGCGGAGGAGAACAGTTTGACCCCGAAATCGTCGAACACTTCATCGCCACAACTCAGTCGTTGGGCAATGCGAGGATTGATGAACACGGCGAAATCAACAAGAAGGTTGCCTTGAGAATCGGTACCCAAATCGAACGGATTGGCAAGGCGATCGATACGAACGACCGAAACGCCCTGCACGTCCTGCTGGGCCGATTGAAGACAACGGCCCGCGCTGGCGAAGTCCACGAAATCGCGGATGCGGTTGCCGAATTGGAACAGTTGGTGGGAGACGGTGCCGAGACGTCACAACTGCTGGCCATGACAAATGAATTGCTCAATCTATGCCGTTCGACACAGCGAGTTTTCCTTGACCGGCAGACGGAATCGGAGTCGGAGTCGGACTCGGTAGCAGAGTCTGAGTCGGTGTCGGAGTCTGAACCCGCCTCCGAGGTCTAGAAACCATTGTTCGTCGCCCAAGGTCGTTGGGAAACATTCCCATCGACTTAGCGACATTCTGCTGCCCGCATTGCGGCAGTTCGTCCGGTAACTTGTGCTACGGGGTAAGATGGCCCCCACATGGGCCGGATCGGCGGGGCCTGGCATCGAACTGGCGTGGCTCAGCCCGACATTTTCTGATCATTTGGTGCGGAATGCGTGCGTACACGGGCCGGTTTACGCGTTCTATTAACGTGCGGCGAAGGCAATTTGCATTGGATATTGCCCATCGTCGTGCGGGGCTTTGGTAACACACCCAGCATGCAGATTGTTCAACGCAAGGCTGGTTTTCCATTCATTAGCAAGAACGTGGCGACACGTTTATCGAGCAAACCATGAGCGTTGCAATTCCGACCGAAGTATCTCACGCGGACGTTTGTGTGGGAGAAGTGATCTGGCCAAAATACCCCGAGGCGAACGACAATGCTCGACAGCAGCAAGAATTGATCGGTTTGGTCGACAGCGCTGGATGCGGAGTTATTCTTGATTGCACGATGGTCGAAATCGGAAACTCCGAGATCATTAACCTGCTGATGCGCGTGCGGAACCATTCCAAAAAATCAAACAAGGAAATCGCGCTGTTCAATGTGCCCGATTCGCTCGCGGAAACGATTCGGCTTTGTAACCTACGTTCCATTTTGCCAACTGCCAGCGACGCAAGAGCTGCAAAACAGCTAGTGATGTCACACGCGCAGGGCAAAACCGGATTTCGGATTTGGGCGGAAATGCATATGGCTTTGGCGAGTATCCTGGCGGTTGGCCTGTCGGCGTTATTGGCCGTCGCCGTCTACATGCTGATCTAGCCGGACAGCGCCACTTTGAAATCCGAACGCTGTGTTTTCCGCTCCGATGGCCTCGCGTGGTGCCATGGTCTACGGACGGTTACTTCAGTCTCTCACGCTGTAGAAGTCCATTAGCAAACGACATCGCTACGCTTCCTTGCTGTTGCCGTCAAACTCCATCGCAAGCAGAGACAGGTCATCGTCAAACGCACGATCGCCGCAAAATTCGCGAACGGCGTCCAATACACGATCGACGCTTTCGTCAAGCGACAACGTTCGCACTTGGTCGACGATCTCACGAAGTCGCACAACGGTTAATTGCTCGTTGTCCCCATTCTCCGCTTCGACAACTCCATCGGAAAAAAGATAAATCCGGTCGCCGGGGTTCAGGGTTGTTGTCTGTTCTTGAAAACTATCCGGGGCGACATCGTCGTCTGCCAGCAAGCCAACCGGCACGCCGTCGCACTCTAAGAGCGTCGCTTGCTTGTCGCGAGGCAAGAGGATTTGGGCCGGATGCCCAGCCAAAGTAAATTCCAAGGCGCCACTGGACACGTCAAGGATCATGTACGCCATCGTGAAGTATTTGCCGTGCTCGTTTTCGTGATCAAACTGTCGATTCAAACGCCTCGTGACTTCCGCGGGTGACACCACCTCGGTTCGACTGTGTCGAATCAATCCCCCTCGAGTAAAACGTGTGACGACGCTCGATTCGTCCTGGGTCACCGACAACGACCTGCCGATCGACGCCGACAGCAGCGCGGCGGGTGTACCGTGCCCACAAACGTCCAGCACATAAAACGCAGTTCGCGAATCGTCCAAGCGAATCACGCTCAAGAAATCACCGGCCAGTGCGTCGCAAGGCAAATAACGCCAGGCAAACCGACATCCGGGAACTGTCAGATTCGCGGGCGGTAACTGTGATTGCTGGAACCGCGCAGCACGCTGTAAATCTTCTTTCATCAATCGATGCGCCTCGGCCAGTTGCTCGGTCGTCTGTTTCAGCCGCAACTGTGTGTTGACGCGAGCTTGTACCACTTTGAAATCCAGTGGTTTGGTAACGTAGTCATTCGCCCCCAATTCCAATGCCCGGACGATGTCCTCGCTTTCGTCCTTTGCCGTCGCCATGATGACCGGCAGTTGCATGGCATCCCAACGCTTGCGCAGACTCTCCAGGTACTCGAATCCGTCGACGTCGGGCATCATGATGTCCAACAGGATCAGATCGAAACTCGCTTCCTGCAACTGTTCATCAGCTGACGCAGCACCATCGGCGCACTCCACCGTAAACCCTTTTCGAATCAGCCGTCGCGAAAGCAGGTCACGATTGAGCGCTTCATCATCGACAACCAGGATCCGTCCCTTGGAGGTCTCGTTTGCTGGCTTGGCTTGGCTCACGCGTCTTTCCTCTTCCGTATTATTGGTTTGTCAAAGTCTAATCGTAAGTTGGGCGGGATAAGAGGTCAGGCGTCAAACGTGACGTGAGGATAACGAAACTCGTCACCGGGATGTGAACGCAATGAGCCGTGACCGTCAGTGGCCGGACATCGGCTCGATGCCCCTTACGCTATTGAATCAGAACGCTGAGTTTTCGGTGTCCCACTAACCGCACGGCGCTAGCCGCGGTTCGTGCCCACGCCAACCGACGCGATCGCCCATCGGCTAGTGACAAGTGGTCCTGAGTTTTCGGTGTCCCGTTAGCCGCACGGCGATAGCCGCGGTTGCTGCCCACGCCAACCGGGGCTATCGCCCATCGGCTAGTAAAAAGTGGTGCTGTATTTTCGGTGTCCCGTTAGCCGCACGGCGATAGCCGCGGTTGCTGCCAACGCCAACCGGGGCTATCGCCCATCGGCTAGTGAAAAGTGGCGATGTCGTTTTCGGTGTCCCGCTCGAGCATTTCTACTTAATACGTGGGATCAATCGTAGGCCAGGACCTGTCCTGGCATAGCTGCGCCAGGACAGGTCCTGGCCTACGAGAAAACTAAAATTGCGCTAGTGGATTGAGTGAGATCGTGAAAACGATTTAAACAATAAGCCCTGGACGACATTCGCTACGGGGTGATTTCGAATCGACAAGGCGCACAAGGCTCGATTTGGAACCACGTCTGCATGCTGTGGCAACGATCCGCAATGTCTCTCAGCATATACTCAATGCCTATGGCTCCTGCTGCGTGGCGGACAGTCTTGTACGCCTGTTCGGCAAGCGACACCACACGCGGCGACTTTCTCTGCTCCCACCTGACTCTGCTCGATGGATGAAATCACCCAGTCCCTGCT
>JABDKS010000158.1 GCA_013002105.1 Pirellulaceae bacterium
GCGTAAGGATTCTGGTTCATCAGAGAATCGATCGGAGGGATTCGACGCAGTGGACTCTGGCACCCACGATGATGACCATCGTCACAATCAACCGCCATCACGATAAGTCATCACGATAAAACGTGGGCGAGGACCTGCTGTGGCAAATTCGCGTCAGGACAGGGCCTGGCCAGCAAGTAATCTAAACATGGTCTCGCCAGATGGCTATTTTGTACCCCGAAAAATGATCGCGTGTGCTGTACTGGGTGTCAGTAGATCAAGTGACTGGGCAATCTGGTGATCGCTATAACCCAGCATCGCGGACGCATAGGTGTGATCCGCAACGCAAGTGCCGTAGTGGATCAGTGACGCCGATGCTTCCTCGGTGTAATCACATGCATCCGGATCGTGCATTTCGATGCTGCCGCGAATCGTGTCGCGGACGTATTCCAGCCAATCGCCGGAGCGTAGTTCATCGCTTTGGATCAATTTCCAAAACGCATCCAGGACGCGATCGGGATGGACGCTGGTTTGTGCCACCAATCCGGCATACCCGCCGTCCGGGTTGGTCGTGCTGATAAATTCAGGCGAATAGGCCAATCGTGAGTCTTCGCGCACTAAGCGACTCAATGGCGATCCGAGTTCACCCGCCTCAAATACATTGGCAACAAAGTCCCATTGCAGCAGTGGATCAACGCCTCCGACGAAACCTGGCACGGGAAACAAGAGGTAGACGACGGAGTCGTCGTGTGGCGAATCGATCGTCGTCGTGCCGCCCGCATTCCACCGTGGCAATTGCCCATGCTGAGCCGGTCGTGGGCGTGGAGACAGATTTGTATTTGGCATCCGATCGATGCACTGGGCTGCTACGTCCAACAATTGTGACCGATCGATATCGCCAGCGACAAACAAGGCAGATCGGTTTCGTGAATAGCCACTCGTGTGCGCGTGACGCAATTGCTCAGGTGACATCGCCAGCAAGGACGCTCGCGTGCCCAATTGATCATGCCCCAACGGATGGCCGGGCCACAAAACGCCGGGTAAGTGGCACATCGATTGGGTGTAGGGTGCTGAATGCCATTCGTCGATCTCTTGCAAAATGACTTCTCGTTCTGCCTCGATGTCCGCGGTCCGCAGTAATGGGCGCGAGATCATGTCGGTCAGTACGTCCAATGCGTCGGGCCAAACCCGCTTGGGGATGTTCGCGCTAAACGCCGTGTGCGTATGTCCCGTCTCGGCATCGCCGCCACCGCCATGTCGTACCAGTCGAGCTTCGGTATCGCGGTAGCCGCCGGGATACTTCTCGGTTCCGCGCGACGGTAAATGCTCGAACCAGTGATAGATGCCGTGACCGCCCGCCGCGTCGTCATCGGCACTGCCGACGAACATCAACCAGCTCAGGGAGACCGTGTTGACGGGTAACCGTTGGTAATAGATCGGGACACCCGATGGTCCCTCAATCAGCTCAAATTCGATCATGGACGTTAGTCGCGAAGCAAAAGTCAAGCGAGAAGAAGCGTTGAAAGGATCGACCCACGCTTGCTTGTAGTCCCGCCGGCCGACAATCCGCTAGACGGTCAGCTCGACCAAATTCTTGGGGCCTTGATTGTTGCAGGCGTCAATCGCTTTTTGCTCCAGTTCGGGTGCGACCAAGTTGTAGAACACATCGCGCTGTCGCGGTTCAAAACCGAGTTCTTCGATGGCTTCGCGAATTTGGTTGAGCGACAAATAGTGCACAGTACCTGCTTCGGCGACCACATTTTCTTCGATCATCAGGCTCCCCATGTCGTTGGCACCAAACAACATTGCCAACTGACCGATCTTCAAACCTTGTGTGACCCAACTGCTTTGAATGTTGGGAATGTTATCCAAAAACAGTCGTGCAATCGCTTGTGTTTTCAAATATTCAAATGATCCCACCGGCGAGATATTCGACAAATCTGTGTTGTCAGGTTGAAACGTCCAGCAAATGAACGCGGTAAACCCGTTGGTCTCGTCTTGAAGCTGGCGCAATCGGTCAAGGTGTTCGATGCGTTCGGCCAAAGTTTCGACGTGACCGAACATCATCGTTGCCGTGCTGATGCCGCCCATCTTGTGCCACACTCGCATCACGTTGAGCCAATCGTCGGTCATCACTTTGCCGCGTGTCAATTCGTTGCGAACGCGATCGACCAAAATCTCTGCGCCACCGCCGGGGATGCTCCCCAGCCCTGCTGCCTTGAGTCGCGACAGCACCTCTTGGATCGACAGATTGTTGACCTTGGTGAAATGATGCAGTTCCGGCGGGCTAAAACCGTGAATGTTGACATCGGGAAAAGCGGCTTTGATGTCGGTAAGTAGCTCTTCGTACCAATCCAACTTGTATTTCGGATGCAAACCGCCCTGCATCAAGATTTGATTGCCGCCCAATGCGACCGTCTCCTCGATCTTCTTGAGCAGTTCCTCCCGCGGTAGCACGTAGCCTTCGTCGCTCTTGGGACCACGGTAGAACGCGCAGAAATGGCAGACCGCCGTGCAGATGTTGGTGTAGTTGATGTTACGGTCGACGTTGTAAGTACGATACGGTTCGCTGTGCATCCGTCGCGAAACCTTATCGGCCGCCGCCCCGATCGCTGCCAAATCGTGGCTTTGCAGCAATCGCAGACCTTCGCCCGCGGTCAGTCGCTGGCCATCAACGGCTTTGTCCAACAGGGAGCGAATCGAAGGGTCATTTGCAGAAGCAATCATGTTGGTCTCGTGGTGTTCTTTGTTTCGGAGTATCCGAAACGCGTTTTCCGTCGGCAAGCGAAAGCGGATTATTGTGTTTGAGTTTTTGCCGGAATCAATCCCAATGCGGTCGCACGCTGGCGAAAGGCATCTAGCCCGGCCCGCTCTCGTGGTCCGAGCCGGAAGTGCAGATTTTCAGCGAAGTATCGATGCAGGTCTTCGTTGGTCAGTCCATGCTGTCCAGCATTCCGTTCGGCAATCTGTTCCAACGATGCCAAACCGTCGTCCCGACTTGCTTGCAGTATCTCCGCCAGGCCCGATGTGTCGACACCGCCGCGTGCTGTCCACATTGCAAACACAAACGGCAACTCTTTCCAGCGGCACCAGCGATCTCCCAAGTCCCAGATCTCTTCGTAAACGCCTTGTTCGGGATGCATCGCTCGATCGCCGATCAACAAGATCGCGTCCGCATCGACCGCTTCGGGCGTCTGGTCGATCGCCAGTGGAACCGTCTCGGGCGAAAGTCCACAGATTTCTGATAACAACACCTGGACCATGACCGCACTGGTGCGACTTCCTTCGTCCAATGCCAGTCGTTTGATCCGACTGATCGGAACTCGACTCAGCAAACGCACGCTCCAAACCGGCCCCCGACACGCGATCACGGCATCGGAAATAATTTGGTAGTTGTCACCACGGAAGTATTCGACCGAAGGAATCAATGCGACGTCCAAGTCACCGCTGGCCAAATCCGCCGCCAAACGACTTGGCAGGTTCAGCGAAAGCTCGCCCACGCCGGAGAGCCGCTCGCGCAGCCCACAAATCAGTGGTTTGGTATTCAGGTAAGAAACAGCGCCAATGCGAATCATGACGATCGATGGAGTACTTGGTCGACTTGGGTGTCAGGCATCCCGATGACGAATTCGTAGGGCCGGTTCCCACCGGCCGATTGCATTCGTAGGGCCGGTTCCTACCGGCCGATTGTGTTCGTAGGGCCGGTTCCCACCGGCCGATTGTGTTCGGGCGGCCGGTAAGCACCGACCGTACCATCTGACGCGACATTATTCGTCCGATGGAATATCAGTCTCGGGACAGGAATTCGGTACAAGGAATCTGAAAGCGAGATGCGAGACGTTACGTCCCAGCAACTCAACCGCAGTTCCCACAGGATCGGTAACCCTGACGGGGTGTCATTTCGTGCCCAGATCTTACACGCTGAAGCCAAAATCGTCGGCGGGAGGTCCCTTACGGCGATTTCCACCCTTTTGCGGCCCCTGTCTGGGTTCCAGAATGAAGCTTTCTGCGCGGCCTGGGCGATGCACGGACGCCAATCCATCGGGTTTGGGAACTGCCAACCTATCTGGCTTCAGATTCGGGTGGCCGGCCACGACTGATCTGGTTGCCCAATTATCTGGTTGCCCAATCGCATTATAGAGCGTCGTCTCGTTTCGCAGCCACCGAAGCGTTTCTATTGCATTGGCGCGAATCGGCGAAGCACCGACAGAGGTTTACCATTCGAGTTCACACATTGAGACTCAATCGGCGCTCAGAAGCGACAGGCCAGTGCAGGAGGTGCGCGTGGAGCATTCAACAGACCATTCTCATCGTTGGTTTTTTGCGGCCGGATCGATCGCGACAGTATTCATCCGATCGGAACGAGTCAATCGATCGCACTTCGTTCGAAGGATCATTCAACGGAGGCGATCCGGTCGTCGAACGTAAAAACCATTTGAAGCATCCGCGCCGAACACATCTCGTCGCGAACAGAATCGACCTGTGGTGCTTGAAACCACGCCTCAACGCATGTCTGTGTCAACGAACGTCGGCGTCAACGAGCGTCTGTGTCAATGTAAACGAACGTCTGCGTCGGCGCATAAAAAAACGAGAGATCCCGGCCACGACGACTAACGAATCCATGTCCATCAATCGATCTCGAATCTCTCGCTGTTGCAAGTTGTAGAGACTGTCTAGTTGCCGTCAAGAGCGACATGAGCGCGCAATGCAAAAAAAATTCTTGTCCGCACAGTCATACGCCGTCATGCGAGACCATTTTTTTCGTTCACTTTGACCAAACCGAGCGATTTCTCACTCATTGACTTGTGTTTTGCCCACAACACGGATCAAGATGCACCGTAGCATGCAACGCACACTCTCGCCCGGACCGAACGACCACTACTATTTCGTCACCGGACGATTGGCCGAGCCGTTGTTACGCGACATCGTCGCATCGCTTGCACAGCAGTTTTCTTTCGCCTACACGATTGGTGTCATGCCGATCACCGTCGCGGCACTAATGACGCCGCGATGGTTGCGCCGACATCTCGACGCGCCCGCTGCAGCCACCCACATCATCGTGCCGGGGTACTGCGAAACCGGTATCGACGAGTTGGCTCAGAGTGTCGAAATCCCCGTGATTTGCGGTCCCAATGATTGTCGTTCACTTCCTGAATTGTTCGGTGGGCAACGGCTCGCCGATGACTTTGGTGAATACGACATTGGGATCATTGCCGAGATTAATCACGCGCCACGATTGACGATCGACGAAGTCGTGCGACGGGCAAACGTATTACGTGCAGACGGTGCCGACGTGATCGATTTTGGATGCGATCCCGTGAACCGTTGTCAAAACATCGGCGACTACATCACCGCGTTGGTCGACAACGGACACGTGGTTTCGGTTGATACATTTGATACAAACGAAGCAGCCCAGGCGACCGAATATGGCGCGTCATTGGTGTTGAGCGTGAATTCGAGTAATCGAAATGCGGCTGCAGATTGGGGGTCCGAAGTAGTGGTGATTCCGGATTCACCCAGCGACGAAAAAAGTTTGCACGAAACGGTGGACTTTTTGGCAAAAAAGAATGTTTCCATGCGGCTCGATCCGATTCTGGAACCAATCGGCGCTGGTTTCGCCAATAGTCTGCAACGTTACATGCAATGCCGCCAAAATTATCCCGAACTGGCGATGATGATGGGCATCGGAAACTTAACTGAGCTAACCGATGTCGATTCCGCCGGCGTAAACCTCTTGCTACTCAGTATTTGCCAAGAATTACGCATTCACAGCGTGTTGACCACGCAAGTGATCAACTGGGCACGATCGTCGGTGCGTGAATGCGATCATGCACGTCGGTTAACCCACTACGCGGTCAAACATGGCGTGCCACCGAAGCGACTCTCGGACGAATTGGTCATGTTGCGCGATACCAAACTTCGTCCCTATCCAGCCGATGCATTGCATTCGCTCGCTGAATCGATCAAAGACAATAATTACCGGTTGTTTGCCCAGGACGATCAAATTCATTTACTCGCTGCGGGCGTCCAGTTGAGCGACGAAGATCCGTTTCGGCTCTTCGATCGCCTGATGAAGGAAAACGTCGCTGACAACATCGACCCAGGGCACGCATTTTACCTAGGCTACGAAATGGCGAAGGCGTCGATCGCATTGGTCTTGGGAAAACAGTACGAGCAGGATCGAGCACTCGATTGGGGGATGTTGACCAAACAGGAAGACCTGCACCGAATCAAGCGATCCAGCCGTCATCGAGATAATCGGCAATCACCCGGCTAGTTTGCTTGTCGCCTGTAGGGCTGATTCTTACCGGTCGCCTTGAACCGCATCATCTTTGTGCCGATTCCTCCGGCCGGTGGGAACCGGCCCTACCCCAGTTAGCCGCATAGAGAAAGATCGTCGATCGTAGGCCAGGACCTGTCCTGGCGCATCCCACCAGTTGTGCGCCACCAACGCGAATTGTGCGCAAGCGAAGCGAAAAAAGGCTTCCCCGCTGGCGCTTCTCGATCAGCCTGCTAGTGTGGCCGCCATGAGTCCACGCCCCAATTCACGTCCGGTCGTCCGCCATCTCGGTCATCGGTCCGATGTACGCTTTTGCATGGAGCAGGCGTTCGATCGGTTGTGCGCGATGCCTGGATGTTTGTGGTTGGATTCAGCGTCGCAATTGTCGGATGCCGAGAGTTCAGCTGGCGAAAGTATCGACGATGCCGCTGCACAGGTGGGACGTTATTCGTTTTTGACGGCCGATCCGGTATGCCAATTGGTTGCCGGCAGTGATGATCCCAATCCGTGGCCTCAGTTGGATCTTTGGCAACGAAATTTGCCATCGCAGTGCGATCCTACGTTGCCCCCGTTTCAAGGTGGCATTGCCGGCATGATTGGATACGAATCGGGGGCCTGGCTCGAAAAGGTTGGTGTGGCCGCCTACAACGATTTACCGACCGCTGCGATGTCGATTGGTTTGTATGACTGGACGGTGGCGTTGGATCATCACAGCGGTGATGCGTGGATCATCAGTCAGGGAATCACCGGCGATGATGGATACGTGTCAACAGAGTTTGCGACGCAGCGTGCCGATCAGTTCGAGACCCTCTTGCGAGATTGTCTGGTCCGCAGGTCAGAGATTGCGGTCGGCGATGTCCGCAAAGAAATCGCGGAATTGGATCGGTCCAATGTGATCAGCAACTTCAGCAGCCAGCAGTTTCGTGCCGCTGTGGGCGAAATTGTGCGTCGCATTCGCGATGGCGATTCCTTTCAAGTCAATTTGGCGCAGCGTCTGCTCCGCAAAGCGAACTTGGCATCGCCTGAACTGTATCGTCGTCTGCGTCGCGCTAACCCTGCGCCTTTTGGTGGTTATTACAACGGGGGTGATTTTGCGGTGCTGAGTAGTTCACCCGAAGGATTTTTGACGGTCCGTGATCGCGTGGTGCAAACGCGTCCGATCAAAGGCACGATCGTTCGTACCGGCGACGCGGTCCGCGACGCGGAACTTGCCGATCAATTGCTTTGCAGTGCAAAAGACCGCGCCGAAAATGTGATGATCGTCGACCTGATGCGAAACGATCTGTCGCGGGTTTGCACCGACGAAAGCGTGCGGGTCCGCAAATTGTGCGAGATCGAACGTTATCAATACGTGCAGCATTTGGTCAGCGTGGTCGAAGGCCATTTGCGAGACGACCAGACGGTGGTCGATTTATTGCGAGCCTGTTTTCCCGGCGGCAGCGTGACGGGGGCGCCCAAAATCGAAGCGATGCGAACGATTGCTGAATTGGAGCCCAATCCGCGCGGTCCGTATTGTGGGTCGCTGGGATACATCAGTTGCGGCGGTGCAGCAGATTTCAACATCTTGATCCGTACGATTACCTCGGTGGACGGATTTTGGCAGATCCCGGTCGGCGGTGGGATCACGGCACAGAGTGACCCGATTGCCGAAGAAGCCGAAACGTGGGCGAAAGCCGAAGGAATGCTGCGAGCGATGCAGTAGGTGCGTTCAAGCGGCCACGCGGTATTCAGCGGTGCGAGTACCTAGCATTGCGAACGTACCGTCGAGAAACCATCTGGAGCATTTTGAAATTTCCCGTAGGCCAGGACCTGTCCTGGCGCCACTTTGCCGATCACAGGTCCTGGACGACGATCAACCCACATCAATGATAAAAGTGCCCAAGTGCATTGCCACAGCTTGATTTTAGGGTAGTGGATCTTGTTAAAGATCCTCCGACTCGGGGATCTTTCACAAGATTCACTACCGCCAACCCTAATTCTTAGTCGGGACAAAGCACTAGCTCCTTGCTGGAGAAAACGAAGATGGTAGAATCCAAAGTTCGCCGGAGGATGAATCCTCTTCACCAGCGAAACCCGCCCTTGTAGCTCAGTTGGTAGAGCAACGGACTCTTAATCCGTGGGTCGTAGGTTCGAGCCCTACCGGGGGTACTTTCAGTTCAAGTTAGCCCAATGAACTAATACTTCATTGGGCTTTTTCGTTAGCTTGCTCCTGCGGGGCACATCGAGATCCTGTCGGTCACATCGAGATGGCGTACGGCTTTCTAGCACAACCCGCCGGTTTCGAGCACAACCCGCC
>JABDKS010000179.1 GCA_013002105.1 Pirellulaceae bacterium
GCGATTAGGTTACCAGCCAACGCTGGCGACTAATCGATGTTTTGCTGCAACTGACGCTCCAGCCCAAACCAATGGCGAGTTGGCCGACGGACTTACGAACGACGATCTGGCGAACGACGATTTGGCACCCGAACAGTTTCTGCCCTGTTTTCGCTCACGTCGGATGAACCAGTGGTCGCTCGGCGTCGACGGCCACTCGCAGGTCCAGCGAGATTTGGTTGGTCGACCGATCGGTCGACCGGCGATCCGCAGATTGATCCAGTCGATGCGTGATGCGATGTCACGTCGGTCGCGACAGCCCAAAGTGATGGTAAGCGAGTGGTCCGAAGATTTCTTGCAGGTGATCCACCAGTTCAAACCCGAGCGTGGCGACCGCATCCTGGTCAACACGACAGACGACTTCGTGATGTTGGGCTTGGCCAACGCTCTGCAGCGTTGCCGTAAAGAGCACCCGCTGCAGATCGATGTGATTTTTCATTTTGCTCTCTACGCAGCCGATCAGATCGATCGTCGCGCGATTGCATTTGGCCGTCAGGTCAACGACGCATTAACGCGAGTACAGCCACATCAGGTTTCACTGTTTGCAACGACAAAGTCATTGACGCGTCAACTGGAGAACGTCGGCATCACAGCCGCGCCGGTGCCCTACCCGACGCGACGCCGCAAAGTGGTGCCTGAGTCAACCGAGGTCAACCGACCCCTGAAAATCCTGATGGCGGGAATGCCACGTGCGGAAAAGGGCCGTGAGCAGATTTCGACGGTCTTGTCATCGATCCATGATCCGTATCTGACGTCGCGACAATTTACGTTTTCGATGCAGATGCGTCCCAAAGGTTGGAAGCATTTGATCCCTGGTCCGCTGCATTCGGACTACGTGGCAGCTGTTTCGGATAAAAAATCGACGGACACCGCTCTAGAGATCGTTTCGTCAAATCTACCGGGTGACAAATATCACCAATGGCTTTCGACGGCGGACGTCGGGTTGTTCTTGTACGATCCTGTTCGCTATGTCGCACGCTGTAGTGGTGTACTGCTGGAGATGTTTGTTCGCGGTGTCCCGGTAATTGTGCCCGAGGGGTGTTGGCTGGCGGATCAAGTTCAGGCAGCCGGTGGCGACGGTTCTGTTGGATACATCTACGAACGCATCGACCAGATTCCACGGCTACTCAGTCAGGTACGAATCGAACATGCCGGCTTGCGTCGTCGGGCGGTGGAGTTTGCATCCGTCATCGTGGAGCGTCACTCCGGCGAAAATACGATGCGAACGATTGGACTTGGTCAGGGACAAATACAAAATCGTGTCGGCAGATTGTCACGGATGGCTTCTTAGGGATTATTGGAGAGATCAGGATGAAAATTCGCCACGTGTTGCGTTACCCCGTGGACATCTTTCGCGCCAAAGGAATGTTGGGCGAAAAACTGTGCATGGACGCTTCGTATTGTGGACGACCTGTCGCGCTGGACCTTTACACCCCCGACCTGCTATTCGATTGTGGGCGTCATCTCGCGTCGATCGCCCACTACGCCAGTTGTAATAAGTCGCCGATTGTTTTGCGTTGCGCTCGAATCTTGCTGGCAGCGATTAGCCGCAAACCGTACGGCGGTCAGATGTTGCAGATGCCAAATGTGGCGTGGGTCGACACCGACGCTGTTTTGCCACGCACCGCGCTCGTTTTGGCCGATGTGCCATCGCATCAATTTACCCGCCCGTTGTGGAATCAGCAGACGATGGAAATGTTGATCGGTGAGTCGATTTTTGATCACTGTCCGGTCATGCCCTATCCGATGCACCCGAAGGTGCTGGAGTTTTCGGATGCAGGCAATCTGCATGGCTGTCGGCAAAACGCGAACCGGGCGGGCATCTTGTTCTCGGGAACCCAGCGTGCGAAGTACGCACGACCCAACATGAGCCGTCAATTCGATGTCCTGAATCGGATGGAGATATTGGAGACGTTGCGAAAGAGCTTTTCTGGTCGCGTTGTCGATTCGGCTGCCAATCAGGTTGGCAGTCAGGTCAAGAATGAGGCGGACAAGCCGATCCCGATCGTTTTGCCGGGTCCCGATGCGCCTCGAATCGAGGTGCACGATTGGTTGCCGACGCTGGCCGAACATCAATTCTTTGTTTGTTGTCCCGGCGTTGCACAACCGCTTTGCCACAATCTGGTTGAATCGATGAGCGTCGGAACGATTCCCATCATTGAGTATGCGGATCGTATTCGGCCGGTCCTTCAGGATGGAGTGAACGCGATTTGTTTTTCGGGTCCACAGGGGCTTCGCGATGCGATCGCGCGAATCGATGCAATGTCGGCCGCGGAAATTCGACGAATGTCAGTAGCTGTTGGGGAGTTTTACGATCAGCATCTTGCTGGCGAAACGTTTCTCTCTCAGTTGTGCGACATGAGCGTCCATGGACATACACGGGAAGTTTGTATGCCGTTTCATAGCGAAGACTTTTTTGCAGCTCATCAAGTCCAAGAATTGGTCGCTGCGTAAAGCACTGTTGCGTGCGTCGATTGCCAGGACCGAATGATCGCAACCTTGCCAGGACAGTTCCTGGCCTTCGGCATCAACACATCATTCATCAAGATGCATCCAGTGGATGTGTGCGGCTATCGATTTAAGAGTTGCTCGACAGTGCTGCGTAGTTTGCGGCCGGTGAAATCGATGGCGACGACTTTGGCGTCTTGGTCCAAGATGGCAACGAATGGCATCGATACCATGCCAAACCTTGCCACGACCGGGTTGGCCACTTTTTCTGTCGGCGATGATACGCTGCGGTAACTCCGGAATCCAAGTTGCTTTTCGGGTTCGAACTCTTCGACACGCGTTCCGGCGGGATCCAGATTCATCCCCACGATGATGACGTCGTCGGGATGATCGGCTTGGATTTGCTGCAACAGCGGGATGACTTGCAGCGACTCGGGAAAACCGGTTGCCCAAAAAGGCATCAAGATGATTTTGCCTTGAAATTGAGCGATGGGCATCGGGGAGCCAATGATGCTGGGCAAGTCGGGATCGAAGGTGCGACCGATCACGTTTTGACGAGCTTCGCGTGCACCGATCGCCAAGATGACTTCACGACCGGTTGCTTCGCCGGGATCGTCAAAACGCTGTTGCAGAATCTCGTAGGTGGCACCGGCCAGATCGTCGTGATCGGTCGCTTCGAGTTCGAGTGCCGCGCCGGCTAAGTACTGCACCGTCACCAAATCCGCCGCTTCGTCAATTAACGCCTCGGTGGCACTGCGCCACTGTTGCTCGGTGACGTCTTGACCATCAATCGCGGCATTGCGCAATTTTTCGATCGTGTCGAAGCGGACGTTTCCGGCCAATTGTGCGGCCATTTTGGCGATCTGCGGATCCGCGGACCCGGCGTACAGGTCAAGAATTCGTTGACGTACTGCCGCCGCGTCGTCGATGTGACCGTACTGTGCCAGTAATTGTCGCGCATGCCCCATCATCATCATCGCGGGAACGTCCGGTTCGTTCTTGGCACCGCCAATCTGCTGAACCAATTCCACGACGCGTTTGGCCGCGTCTGGTTTTCCGTTTTCAAGCGCTTCGATGGCAAATCCGATCAACACGATCCGGCTCTCAGCGGCTAGCTGCTGGTCGCTCGATTCAAGGTTCTCCGTGGCGAGCGACTCAAGAGCTTCGGCGGATTTCAGGTCGCCTTGTGCTGCGAGATGCGACAACGCTTGCAGTTCCCCGCGGGCTCCTTCGCCTTTGGCTGCGGCGTCCGCATCTGGATGGTCCTGCAAGCGGCGAGCGACTTCTAGTTTCCTCTTGGCGATTCGATTCATTTCCGCGCGCGCTTTCTGCTGGTCGGTGATGCCTGCGCGTCCGCTGTGGATCAGCTGCATGTCTTGGTCTGCGGCGGAGAGAAAATCGATCAACTCCGACGGTTTCAAATCCTCGCGTAGTCGTTTGATGTATTCGTTGTTGGCGATATCTTCGGCGTCGCCAGCGGCCCCAGCGTCGGGCGATTGGTTGGTTGGAGCGATTGTTAGCGGGGATCGGAACGGTTTGTCGGTTGATTGCTGTCCAACAATTCCCTGATCAACCGTTACGTCGCTGCCGGGGATCGGAGCCATGCTGGCCCGACTGTTGGCAGGCCGGGTGCTATTGCCGCGGTCGTCAAGCGGATTGAGCGAAGGAGTGCGAGCCGGTTCGAATGTCGACGCGCCGATTTCGACGTCCTTTCCTGCAGCGTGTAGGTCCGTCGCACTGCGGGGCTCACCAGCATTCGAAGCGGAGTCCTGCGCGTGCGCATCGGGTGGAGCATCCACTTTGGCTTCCGGCGAGGACGGACCGCATCCAAGGCAAACGATGGTGGCGAGAAAGCACACGTTGACGTGCAAGCCATATCGCTGCAGCGGATTCCGCGGCAGTCTTGTGTTGGCAGCAAGGGCACAATGCATCGTGAATCCGTAGGTGACGCGTGACGAAGTAAAGATTCAAAGCCGAATTGCCATTTGCCGTGATCGGCTGGGGATCGGCGTTTTGCTTGATGATATCGTGAACCGCCGGCGGCGTCGTGTGCGAATCGCTAGCGCACCGACGTTTGACTCGACTGAATGGCTATAATCGGCAGCATTCTTTTTCCGAATTCAGGCCCCTGCCTGACGAACACCAAATACGGGACCCATGCCATGAACAAGAGCCGGGCGAAATTTTCCTCCATTGCACCGAGCAGTTGCGGCGCGTTGCTGTCACGATCGATGGCAAAGTCATTGACGTTTTTGCTGGCGACGGCATTGTTGAGCGGGATCGCGTTGGGGGATGACGGACCTCGTCGCGACGGTGACCGCGACGGTCAATCGAGACCAGCGGGCCGAGAGGGTGATACACGGCGAGATGGCGACGCGCGGCGAGATGGCGATGCGCGGCGAGACGGCGAAATGCGTCGCGAGGGAGACTCACGCCGACCCGGTGATCGTCCCCCCCATGACCGAAATCCCCATGACCGAAATCCCCATGATCGAAATCCACAGGACCGAAATCTACGCGACCGTGATTCAAGCGATCGTCCGACCGAGTTTCGGCCGATGCCAGACCGTGCTCCAGGTTCAGCGTTCTTTGGGATGTTGGACAAAGACCGAAATGGTCGGTTGAGTCAGGCAGAGATTGATTTTGCTGTTGCAGCGTTACGCAGGATGGATCGCGATCGGAATGGGGAAGTATCGATGAGCGAGTTTTTGGGATCGCCCGGCGGTCCATCGCGCGACGGAGGCCGGCCGGGACTTGGCCCGCGTGACGGGGATCGTCCACGTGACGGGGATCGTCCACGTGATGGGGATCGACCGCGTGAAGGTGATCGACCGCGTGATGGGGATCGACCGAACTATGG
>JABDKS010000207.1 GCA_013002105.1 Pirellulaceae bacterium
ATAACTGGGTGGGGTATTGGCAAGATGTTTTGGCAGAGAACCCGAACCTGCTGAAACCGACGCTTAACAATACCGGCCCCTTTCGCTATTGGATTTACGAAGCACTGATCGACAACAAGCCGATTGACCGCTTTGCCACAGAGCTAATCCAGATGCGAGGTAGTCAGTGGTACGGCGGCGCAGGTGGTTTTGCCATCGCATCGCAAAATGATGTTCCCATGGCAGCCAAAGCACACGTGATCGCCACCGCTTTCATGGGTGTGGAATTGAAATGTGCGCGGTGTCATGACGCACCGTATCATTCCTGGCGGCAAAGTGACCTGTTCGAACTTGCGGCAATGCTGCAGCGCAAGCCGATCAAGTTGCCGGCAACCAGCACGGTGCCCGCCGCATTTTTTGATGAACAAGAACGCGAATCGTTAATCGAAGTCACATTGCAACCGGGTGCGACGATCCACGGCGATTGGCCCTTCGCAACCTTCTCGCCGCAAATCGCTCAATCGCTGCTACAGTCGCCCGACGACTCGCGCGAACAACTGGCCGCCCAAGTGACGGCGTCTCGACGTTTTGCCGAAGTCATCGCGAATCGAATTTGGAAGCGGTTGATGGGAGTGGGGATCGTAGAACCCGTTGACGATTGGCAGGGAAACCAACCCAGTGACCCCAAGTTGCTCGCTGCTCTAGCCGATACGCTGATCCAGGCCGATTATGACCTGAAGGACCTCGCGCGGGTGATTTTCAACAGTCGTGCCTATCAGCGAAACGCATTGGAAATTGCCAGTACCGATATCGCCAGCAACGATCGATACTTTGCCGGTCCGTATCGACGCCGGATGACAGCGGAACAGATCGTCGACACCGCTTTACACGTCGTCGGTCAATCGATGCAGACGGAACAATTGACAATGGATGTCGAAGGAACACTGCCTGCGGATCGATTCTTGAACTTTGGTTTTCCCAAACGATCCTGGGAGTTCACCACATTGGCAAACGAACGTGACCGCCCCAGCCTGGCGTTGCCTCGCGTGCAAGCGATTGCGGATGTGCTCAAGGCGTTTGGCTGGCGAAATTCACGCCCTGAACCCAAGAGCGATCGTGAACAGGCTCCAAACCTGATTCAGCCAGGCGCACTTTCCAACGGAACATTCGGCGTCTGGCTCACGCGTCTGAGCAACCAAAGTGAAATGACAGAGCTGATGTTGGCCGACCAGAGTGTCGAAACGCTCGTCGATCAGCTTTTTCTAAGACTGCTAACGCGCAAACCGACTGCCGACGAGAAAGAACAATTCGTCACGGCGCTTCGCCCCGGATACGAGCAACGGATCAACGAACCGAGCATGGCACAACAGTTTCAACTGCCAAAACGATTCCGTTATGTCAGCTGGTCCAATCATCTGAACACGGAGGCCAATGTGATCAAGGTTCAAATGGAAGAACTCGCTCGCAAAGGTCCACCGCCAACGACGCGGTTGAGTCCCCAATGGCGTCAGCGTGCCGAAGACGCAATTTGGGCGTTAATGAACAGTCCGGAGATGATTCTCGTTCCCTAGTTTGCCGGATTGCAAACCGATAAATGTCCTACGCAAAGCCCAACCAATTATCCAAACAGACCACCATGAAACGTCGAACTTTTCTGCATGCAACCGCCGGTGCTGCAATCACCTCGCCATTGTGGGCAGCCGACGAAACGAAGCAAGCTCGTGATCCCGCGTCCCAACCAACCCTGGGAAATGCGGAACACTGCGTGATGATTTGGCTGGGCGGAGGCATGGCACAGATCGATACGTTTGACCCTAAACCGATGGGCGATGCGGAAGCAAAAAAGGCAGGTGGCTACTACCGATCAATTGACACGGTCGTTCCAGGCGTGCAAGTCTGCGAACACCTGGGTCATACCGCAAAATTGATGGATCGTGTGACCGCCGTCCGCACCGTTCATCACGACGTCGTGGACGAACATGCGGCCGCCAGCAATCGAATGCACACCGGTCGCCCCACCACCGGCACCGTGCGGTACCCGTCGATCGGATCCATCATTGCCCACCAACGCGGTGCTGCGGCAGCCGGCGTCCCCGCGTACATGCTGGTCGGTTATCCCAACATCACACGCGGTCCAGGGTTCCTGGGTCAGAAAGCGGGCTACGTTTATCTGACCGACATTCAATCCGGTCCCGCGGGTTTGGCTCGCCCGGCAGATATTTCGCAGGACCGACAGTCGCGTCGCGAATCGTTGTTGTCGACCGTTCGTCAATCGGGTCGCGAGCGGTTCGCCGGCGATCAACTTTACAACGAATACGACGCAGCGGTCGGTGAAAGCTTGCGACTGAGCGGCCCGGAGTTCATGAAGTCGTTTGATCTGAGCGACGAACCCGAATCGCTACGCAATCAATACGGCGACGGATTCGGGCAACGATGTTTGCTGACCCGGCGACTATTGCAATCGGGCGTGCGATTCGTCGAAGTTTCGCATAACATGAATTTCCGCAATGGCACCGGTTGGGACACGCACAACGACGGACAACTGAACCAGCACTTGTTGATACAAGAGTTGGACGTCGCACTGTCGACGTTGATCACGGATTTGGAAAGTAAGCAGATGCTGGACAAGACCCTAATCGTCATCAACAGCGAATTTGGCCGTCCCGCGCAGTTTGACTCTGGCGGCGGGCGGGGTCACCACTGCAAAAACTTCACCGTCGTACTTGCCGGTGGCGGACTGCGTCATCAGGGTGCCTACGGAGTCAGTGACGAATTGGCGATGAAGGCGGTCGACAATCCTGTCTCGGTTCCCGACCTGTTCGCGACCATCACCGCCACCTTGGGAGTCGATCCAACCAAGAATCTCTACGACGGTGACCGTCCCGTTCCCATCACCGATGGCGGCCGACCCATCGAGAAACTGCTCGGATGAAGTCTGGTGATATCAGCGCGGGATCACTCATAGGCCAGGACCTGTCCTGGCACAGCTGCGCCAGGACAGGTCCTAGCCTACGAGAAAATTAAAATTGCTCTAGCCCTGAAAGGGCGACACATCCCAGCCCAGGGCAACGCCCTGGGCTGGAATGTTCAGCGGCTTCACCGTTGTAGGTTTGATTTGTGACCGTGTTGCCGTAACGGAGTGTGAATCCTGACCTAAATCAATCCAGTCATTTGGATGAACTTAAAAACCGCACGACCTCCTAGCGGGAGGGTGAATCAGAAATGTGAAGTAAGCGCCATTCGGCTAGCGGCACCGGAAAACACAGCGTTCGGATTCCGAAGTGGCGCCGTCCAACAAACAGGCTTTCGGCAATCTCATTTCACCAACGCTTGCAATCGTTCGACGACGTCGGGGCGTGTGGCGGCGACGTTCTCAGTTTCGTTGGGATCCGTCTGATGGTCGTACAATTCTTGCTCGACGACGTGATCCAATTTCACATCCCGCCACTGCACGAATCGGTATCGATCCGTGCGAACCGCTTCACCTATGAACCGATCGCCGAATCGCGAATATTGACTCTGTGCCGTTTCGTCGCGGATCTGGAC
>JABDKS010000209.1 GCA_013002105.1 Pirellulaceae bacterium
CCAAGAAGGCAGTCACCTAAGCTCGGAAATAGAAACACGCGCCGGGCGATTTGTCAAAGTCGCGTCCCTCTCGTCGCAACTCGGCTCCTTATTCAGGTGGTACGGCGCGCGACGTTGCAAATCGGCGCGACACGAGCCATTCATTCTGGTTCCTGTTGTGATGATGCGAGTGGTCCATGGGCACCGCATCGCAGGAGTCCCAAAGTGTGCTGGTGTTGGCGGCGAATTGGCTGGTTGGTCTGCGTGATCCTGTCCAGCAGATCACTCGGTGACACCCCAACGACCATCGATCAACCCACTGCACCCTGAGAAAACTGGCATTTGTCTGGCGCGGTCGACGCCAGGCCTGCGATTCTGATCGCGACGATCACGGTGGAGGTCGCCTTTCTGGCGGCATTCGGACGGATGATGCGGACCGGTTAACTGCCCGTCATCAACGTTGCTTGAGTGGCACGCCGAGATTCTGGTGGGGAGCGATTATTCCTTCGATGGAACAACGAAATCGATACGCAGATGCAACCGTCTCGCACCTAACAGATCGTGTGCTTCGATTTCGGCACGTCATCTGCACTGGTGTGTTCTACCTATCTATCCCATCAGTATGGACAACCTCATGAACACTGAAAATCTACCGATCTACCTTGCCGACCATTCAGCCATGATGACATTGGAGTTGGAACTGGTTGGTCGAAGCCTGAAATCGAATCAAACCTCCAGTGATGACTTCGTCCGAGACTTTGGCGAATTTCTTCCCAAGCTCGCCGACGATATCAAAAACCAACAAGCGGTCATCAGTAGCTTGCTGGACGAAGTCGGGTCCGGAACGAATCCGATCAAAGAACTGGGTGCATGGCTGTTCGAAAAGGTGGGCGGAATCAAGGCCGACGCACGATTCCCCGGCTACGAAGATCTGAACCGGCTTAATGCGTTGGAGCGACTGATCCTCGGCGCCAAAAGCCGCTCAGCAATGTGGACTGCTCTGACTGCCGGAGAACATGGGCAACAGCTAAACGCAACCCAACATCGCGACAAAACCGAGCAGCACTTGAATCAGTTGCGTGAATTGCACGAAACCGCCGCAGCCAAAGCGTTCGGTTCCGATTCAGAGGACTGCAGCACTCCGTCGGGATGTTGTGGAAGCCAGTCGACCAAGTTGAGTGCCAATCCTTCAACAAGCACCGCCGGCGACTGAGACACGCCCGCTGTTTGCTCGGTTTGCGAAAAGAGGAGTCACCGGAACGCGACTTGCGTCCCATTGCATATCACCGTCAGTCGCTCTGACGAGCGATCAGTTTATGACACCGTCCACCAAACGATCGGAGTTTGATATGAGTCAATTCAAGAACTGTATCCAAGCGTGTCAAGAATGCGTCGTTGCCTGCACCGAATGCCTTGAAGCGATGGGTGGCAAGCAAAGCAACAATGCCTGCCCGAGTTGCTGTGCCCAGTGCATCGAAATTTGCGAAACATGTATCAAAGCAATGGCCCGCGACAGCAAGTTCGCCAGCCAAATTTGTCGCCTGTGCGCAGAAATTTGCGAGTGGTGCGCCGAGCAGTGCGGCGAGCACGACCATGATCACTGTAAGCAATGTGCACAAGCATGCCGCAACTGCGCCAAAGAATGTGAGAGCATGAGCAGCACGGCCGCTTAGGCCTTCTGTCAAACAGGCCTTTGCCTCCCTGGCACCCGATGCCAGCGGAGGCTTTTTTTTAGGGCAAAGCAAACTGCCGGGTAGAGTTCATGGATCACGGACCTTACGTCCGCGGAAACGATAGTAAAACAAAACGCCTACGACGGTGATATCGTTTGCAAATTCTTGATCATCGATGAAGCGATGCGAACCGCCCGAACGGCTCGACGAATAAAAATCCGCACGACCAAACGAAAAAAAGCCGTGCATATTATACGCACGGCTTTTCGACTTGTATCGTTCGGACATGCATCGAATTCGTTTCTGAATCCAACAGCATGCCGACAACGTAACTAGGCTTGGAACGAGCTACCGCAACCGCAGGTTTTGACCGCGTTGGGATTCTCGAACGTGAAGCCTTGTTTTTCCAGGCTCTCGTGCCAATCGATTGTGGTGCCGTCCAAGTAGAGCGCGCTCTTTTTGTCGACGACGACTGGGACGCCATGACATTCGTACTTGCTGTCGACTTTGTCGTCAAAGTTCGTATCGAAATTGAGCGTGTAATTAAACCCGCTACATCCACCGCCGGCGACACCGATGCGAAGCACCATGTCGTCGTCGAAATTGTGTTCTTTTTGGAATCGCCGAACTTCTTCTGCGGCTCGTTCTGTCAGCTTGACTGCCATTGTCGATCAACCCTTTTTGGTGGGCCCTGTGGTGGGTGCGTCTAAAATCAAGTTTATGGGGAACGGACGCCTATCGAATGCTTTGGCAGCTATTGAGTCTGTCGTAGCAGGTCGACCATTCCGTCACACATAGTATTCACCAGGATCCCATGACGGCAAGACTCAACTAGCCCCTCCCTGGTGGCAACATTCACTTTTCGCCATGTTTCACGGCATTTACCGGTGATGGATTCATTCACAAAACTCTATTTCCCAGCCCCACTTGGGCGGCTTTCCAGCAAGAGTGTGCGACGGGACCAGAACGTCACGCCCATGGACGATGTGACCAACGTGGAACCCAAGCCGATCAATTGGGAAACCATTGGCAGTGGATCTTAGCCCTGATAGTTCGCACCCTGTTTTCTCACGGTACCCGCACGATGCCCATCGGCGACCCAGGATGCCGCATTGTCGCCGATCGTCATCATGCGGATCCGCTCCGGGAATTTCGCCAATCAGCTACCATCCGGTCCGTTATCGCCACCGTTCGCTATTGGACCCCGACGATCCCTGGCGACCGGGCACCGGCGAGTCGGTTTCGCGGTGGGGATTGGGGCGTTATTCACCGGGCGTGCGTTCAAACCCCATCAAGCGTAAAACATGGGGGTGCTCATCGGGCCATCGTCGTTCCTACACTCCTCCAGCAAATCACAAAACATGCGCCGCATCGGCTCACTCAGCAACGGAGCTCACGCCAATCGTTTTTGTGACTACTTGGTCACGCTCTCGATTGATGCGGTCGCAGAGAACGCTTCGACCGAGGGTGATTCCGCCGCCGGCGACTCCCAATGGGACATCTGGATTCGTGATGAAGCGGATGTCGGTCAAGCGCGCAGCGAATTTGCCGCTTTCCAGAAATCGCCTGACGACGTCAAGTATCAAGTGACCGATGCGGCCGACAAGATCCGCGACGACCTTGTCGCCAAACAGCAGCGGCGCATCAAACAGCAACGGATCGAATCCAAAGCGATGGCGTCGCGGAGCGGTGGCGGTGCCTTTGGAGGGTCCTTTGGCGGCGTCGGGATGAAACAACAGAATATTCCGATCACGATTGCCATCATCGCCCTGTCGATCATCTGCAGCTTTGCCTCCAATTTTGGTCGTCCTCGACCGTCGCGAACAGCCGGGCAATTGTCGCTGGAGGAAAAAACCTATTCGGCGCTCTCCTTCGTCAGTTGGCGGGACTATGTCCAATCAGGATCCGATCCTTTTGCATCGATCAAAAAGGGTGAGGCGTGGCGGTTTATCACACCGATGTTTTTGCATGGTTCGACGATGCATCTTGCGTTCAACATGATGGGCGTCTTTTTTCTGGGAACTGCGATCGAACGACTGCAAGGATCGCTCTTCTTTGGCGTGCTGGTGTTCGCAACGCACTTTGTCGGGATGGCAGTGCAAGTCTTGCTGCCGGGTGCCGAGTCGCTACCTGAAATTTTGCAGGGCCTCGCCGGATCCCCCTTTGCGATTGGTGCTTCTGGCGCAGTTTACGGCCTATTCGGCTACGTTTGGGTGCGTCCAAGTCTCGATCCGTTCTATCCCATCCGAATGGTGCCGATGAACGTCGCGGTGATGATCGGCTGGTTGGTGCTGTGCATTTTTGCCGTTGACCACATCGCCAACGGCGCTCACATCGGTGGTCTGATCGCTGGGATGATCGCCGCGGTGATTACGGTGACCGTGATTAAGTCGGGCAAAGCGTGACCGACGAGCATTCGGACATGCCATCGGCGGATCAACGCAATCGAGAACACGCGGATGGCGATGAATTCTCATTTCTATCGGCGATCAAAGACGTGGTGCGTATCGCTTTGCCGCTGATGATCAGCGCCGGCACGTTCTCAGTGGTTCTTTTTGTCGATCGGACGCTGCTGTTGTGGCATGACGGCGAATCGATGAGTGCATCGATGGCGGCGGGGAATATCTTTTGGGTCATCGTGTGCTTGCCCGTCGGCATTGTCTCGATGACCGGCGCGATCATCGGGCAGCACATCGGGGCCGGCGAGAGCGAAAAGGTTGGACGATTGCTGTGGCAAGCGGTTTGGCTGTCACTGATGTTCACACCGCTGTTCATTGGTGTCGCGTGGGTCGCCGAATCGATTTTTGTCGCCACTGGACAAACAAGTGACCTAGTTCCGTTGGAGGCCACGTATTTGCGTTACCTGATGTTTGCCGCCGTAGGCGTGGTCATCGAAACCGCGCTGAGTGGTTTTTTTAGCGGCATCGAGCGAACACGTGTGGTGATGTGGGTTTCACTCGCCTCGGGCGTGATCAATTTCCTGTTGGATTGGGTCCTTATTTTCGGCTTCGGACCGGTCCCGAGTATGGGAATCGTGGGTGCAGCGATCGGAACCGCGATTGCCTTTTGGTTCAAAGCCATTTGCTTTGCATGCTTGATTCTTGGCCGTGGCTACGAACGCAAGTATCGCATCCGAGCAGGCATTGGATTTCACGGCCCGGTCTTTCGCAACTTGTTGTTCTTTGGCCTACCGACCGGATTGATGTATGTCTCCGAAGCCGGCGGGTTTGCCGCGATCGTCCTGCGGATCGGTCGACTCGGCGACATTCCGCTGCGAGCGACCACGATGGCCATCAATTTCAACACGATCGCGTTCATTCCGCTTGTGGGAGTTTCGATCGCGGCATCGGTATTGACCGGAAAGCATCTGCTGGAGAGCGGACCGGCGCGTGCAACTCGCAGTGCCATTGCGGCGCTGCTGTTCGCGTTGGCGTACACCAGCATCTGGATGGCCATCTATTTGCTGCTGCCCGAGCAATTGATGCGACTGTATTCGCTGCAGGCGCAAGACGCAGAGTCGATGGGGGCCATTTCGATCGCCGTAGGGCTATTGAAATTCGTCGCGATTTTTCTGCTATTGGATACCATTCAGATCACGCTCGCCGGCGCGCTACGCGGCGCCGGAGACACGTGGTTTGTGCTCTTTACCGGTATGACCGCCTCCCTGATTGCCTTCGGTATCGGCATCATCATGGAACCGGCCGACGGGGCACTCCACTGGTGGTGGTGGATCATCGCGTTTTGGATTGGCCTGCTCGCACTGGCAATGAGCGGCCGATTCATTCAAGGCGGTTGGCAGACAAAGCGAATGGTCTAGAGAGCAATTTTAGTTTTCTCGTAGGCCAGGACCTGTCCTGGCACAGCTGTGCCAGGACAGGTCCTGGCCTGAATGGCACTTAATCGG
>JABDKS010000247.1 GCA_013002105.1 Pirellulaceae bacterium
AGCGAATGTCGCGCGTCATTGGAACATCCAACGCGATCGGCCATGCCAACGACATGATAGCCCGAACCCGCGGGAGTGTCGACGATCTCCAGCACCACTAATAACCGGTTGCGAAAACGTCTAAGGCTGCATTGTTAGTATCCTTATCCGAATTACTTGTGTCTGAAGTTGCTGTGCTTGGAGTTGCTGTGTCTGAAGTTGCTGTTTCCGACTTCGTCGTTGCTGAAACATCCACGGCAACCGAGTCGATCCAATGATCGGATCGATCGGGCTTCGACTGATTCGGCTTCGGATCAACCGGTGAACGCAACGACTTCAAAAACGAGAGCAATGCTTCTCTGTCCGCTTTTATCAACGATCGGTATTCCATCACGGACTGCTGGGCTTCACCTCCGTGCCAGCGGATGGCGGCGTTCAAGGTGGTCGCTCGGCCGTCATGCAAATATGGCCCCGAGTCGGCGACACCCCACAACGGTGGCGTACGCCATTCACGTTGCAACAAATCCCACCTCAATCGTGACGCGTTCTTGGTCTCGTAATACAACTTAGGGACTTGACCATAAGGAAAAACCGGTTCTTCAGGACGCTCTAGGGCATAGGGCAAGGGGGCCGACGCGCTGGAATAGTAGCTGGCAATCGACGATCCCGATCCAATCGGGATCGAATCTCGTGGAACAAAGGGGACACGCAGTCGTGGCACCCCGGTGAGGTTTCCAGAGGATGCCGGCGATGGTGCTTGCAACAAGTCGCCCATATCGTGCAGCAACAAATCACTGTAGATACCTCGGGCCGGCGAAACATTCTCGACGTGACAATCGACACAGCCGATCTTGGCAAACAGGCGCTTGCCATGTCGCGCGGTGGTCCAATCGTCATCGACGATCTGTCGCGAATTGACCGGAGCCGGGAGTGATTGAACGTACGAGACCAGTTGAGCCAATTCCTTTTTATTTAAGTCTTCTCCCAAACTGACGTAGTTCAAGTTCGCGAGATCGGGTGGCTGCGGCGTGCTGGGGACTTGCAATCCCAACTCACCGGCACAGGCCCCACGAACAAATGCATCCAGTGACGGCGTCTGCGCTCGCCACCCAAACTTGCCGGTCCCCACACGCCCAGTAACCTGACCGCTGGTGCGTCGATTTTGGCTGGCGGCGATCTGAGAAAGACGTGTCATCGAAATCGAGTCGATCAAACCCATCCCAAACAACGGTGGCGAATTTCGTTGGCTCAAGTAAAAATCGATGTCTCCGCGGCGCCCAGCGATGACCGGCCGTTCTGCGATCGCTTGGGGTGTTCGTTTGCTTCGATCAAACCACTCGGGGTCGATTCCCCCTGGGACACCCTCGGTCAGTTGCTTGCGAATCGCACGGTACCCGCCCCGTGCCGACGACTCGTGGACCACCACGTCCAACGCGACCGCACCACGCGGAGAAATGAATCCTGGAAAGAGCGAGTCGATTTTGCGACCGAGTTGTTTGCGCAAGTCCGCATCCTGACGGGTCGAACTACGAAGCAGCGAATCGATGATCGGGGAACGCGGATCGATGATCAGCATCGTGACATTGCGATCCACTCCCGACGACCCGCCGCGATCGTGACAAGCCTCGCACGATGTTGCGTTGAACATCGGCCCAAGTCCATCGCCGGGCAGACTCTTTAGAAGTTGGATGTACGAAGCGTCGCTCATGACTGTACGAGGCGGCAGCTTCGGCGAATTGTGCGTCCACTCACGTTGAAACAACGCCTTGCCCTGCACGCGATCCGCTGCGTTTTGCGCGCAAACGGGTTCGGCTGCGAAGGCTACAAAGACACTGGGCAGAACCAACAACAAATGCTTCGCAACGAAACGATGAAACAATGCGCCACTGGAGGTTACTCTGGCTCGGAACATGTCGCCCACCTTCGTGCGGAAACTCGGAAAAGAAAGAGTCGAGAAGCGACCAGTGTTATCACCGAAAAAGCACTTCGATGCAAATTCGCCAATCTCAGACATCCGATGCATCACGCAATCCACCGCTCATCGGCTACCGACGCGCAGGTCTCAATTGCCTATTTTCACCAATCAACACAAGTCGAAGAGACGCTCAACCGATCAGCGAGTCATCAATCGAGAATAGTCCTGACAATTCCCAATCACTTAGCCGCGAATGATCAAACAGCGATCGTCGCGGGTTGTGACACCGCGCGACGAATGAACGCTGCCGATTCGCAACGGTGCCTGCAATCCCGCCGCGTCGACTGCGGCATGCAGGTCGTCGGATTGTTCCGATGGGATACCGAACAATAATCCACCGCAGGTCTGTGGATCAAACAAAGCGTTGAACTGCGGACGAGTTCGCAATGAAGGATCCATCTTGATCCAACGCTCGAATCGGCGATTATCGGCGACCAAACTACTTTCGATGCCAGAGGACAAATACCGATCGGCGCCGGCAAGCAAAGGGATTTTGTCGATGTCCAAGGTACCAGCAACGTCGCTCGCACGAAGCATTTCGATCAGATGCCCCGCAAGTCCGAACCCGGTGACATCTGTAACCGCTGTGACACCGAGTTGCCGAAACACATTGACCCAGCCATGTTGCGGCAAAAGCATCGCATGCAGCAAACCGCCGAAATCTGTGGCGGAACAGGCCGCTCGCATGTGGGCAGCTAACAGCACACCAATCCCAAGTCCCTTGGTAACAAACAACGCGTCACTGTCTTGCAAGTTCTCTTTGCACATCATCGGTCCATCAGCGCGGCCGATGACGGTGAAACCGATCTCCATTCGCGGACCGACGATCGTATGTCCCCCGACAATCGATGCCCCCATCGCGGAAAACTCGCGCCGCGCGCCGGCGATAAAATCGCTGAGCGATTTCTGCTGCGTTGCCTGGTCCCCTTCGGGCAAAACCACGTTACCCAACGCCGACGTCGGCTGCGCCCCGCTGGCGATGATGTCGCTGGCCGAATGGAGCGCCGCGACTCGCCCTGCGAGATAGGCATCCGAGAACGGACTGGTGAAAAAATCGGTCGATGCCAAGTACTGCCCGGGTGCCTCTCCCGCGTGATGAGCCGCATCGCCGATCTTGGCTGCGTCTTCGAGCTCAATCCCCGAGTCGTCGCCTTCAGGATCTGCGAACAGCGCCCCGTCGAGCGCGTCGGCTCCAAGTTTGCATCCGCAACCACGACACTGCATCGGTTGATCATCATCCATCATCTGATCGTCGACGCGATATTTTTCCATGAATCCGCCGTCGATCCATTCTTTCAACCACATCATCGACCGACCCGACCAAGCGAATCCCTTCCATTGTCCAATCGCACGGCCGTCGCCAGTATTGAGCAACTTTAAGAACGATCGTTGCGGACGATACGTCTCCAGCGGGTCACCGTCCAGAATTCGTTTGATGTTTTCCCATAACACCGGACCTTGACGCACCGCGTACACACCCGCTTTAGGCAGCGATTCGTGGACTATTGTTCCGGTATCCCCGACCGCAAAGATCGGAGCAGCGGATATCGATCGCAACGTGTGGTCGGTCGCCAAAAAACCACGCTCATCCAGCGGCAAACCCAGATGATCTAGT
>JABDKS010000267.1 GCA_013002105.1 Pirellulaceae bacterium
ATGGACATCCGTGTTTCGGCATCACCGTCGCCGGGCAATGCACGCAGCAAACTGTGAATGGAAAGTGGATGGCCGATCAGCGGTTCCGACCGCAGGACTGCCTCCACTTTAGCAATCACCGTCACAATTTCGCCCGAACCCTCAGCGACATCCGGAAAACCGACGCTGACATTAGCAGTTTCCATGCCTCCAAACTGTTTATCAATGTGGGCGAGTGCTTGTGCCGGTTCGCTGGACGCCGCCAAGTTACTCGTCAGCCTCTCGTCGGGACGCAACATCAGCGTGGTGACCGCAAGCACCAATGTGCTGACGATCGCAACCCAACTGATCAGGCGGTAACGTTCTAAGACAAAGTCAATGATTCCGGTGATTCGTTCCAGGTTTTTGTCGACCAAATTTGTCCCGTAACCAGCATGGACACGCCGTCCCAGTGGACTGGCGCACGCCAGCGGAATGACGGTGATGACAGCGATGAACGTCGTCAGCACTCCGATCACACAGCAGTAACCAAATTCACGAACGATTTCGTGGTGAGCCAAAACCAACGATCCAAATCCGATCGCGGTCGTAAACGATGTCAACCAGCACGCCAAACCGACTTCGCGAATCGATATTCGCGCCGCGTCGGTCGCCGACAACCCGGCAGCGCGATGCTTGCGGATGTGTACCATCATATGCACGCCGTCGGTGAATCCGACCATGCACAAGAGGACGGGGACAATGACGGTATTAAACGGGTTATCGTTCCAACCCAAGAAATGAAAGATGCCGAGTGTCCAAAACACACCCATCGCCGGAGCAAGTCCAACAATCAACACGGCCGACAATCCTCGAAACAGAATGAACGCGACCGTCAGCGCGATGGAATAGCCAATGATTTGGTATTTGATTTCGTTGCTGCGATTGGACGCCGCGCGGCTCAAACGTACCGGGACGTTGCCGGTGACGCGAAACTGTATCTTGACGTTCGGATGATCGGCAACCGCAGCATTGGCGGCGTCCCGAAGTGCGTCGGTACAGTCGGCGTCGTCGTGGATATACATCCAATCAATATTCACCATCAGCAACATTGTTTTTGCATCCGGCGACAACAATTGGCCGACGACCAACGGATGCTCTAACGCACGCTTCTTGGCGGCATCAAATCGGTTTTTCGATGCGTTTTTGCGAGGCAGAATGGGCTCGGCCAATCCAAAGATATTCATCATCGGCGCCCGATCCATCCACAGCAAACTGTCAACCTGCGGTAACGCTTCGATGGCGGCTACCGCGTCGCGAATCGCTTCGGCACCCTCGGGCGTAAAGAAATCGTCCGAGTCAGCAACGACAATAACCGATCCTGTGTCCACTTGAATCGGATCCACATTCGCCGGCGGACGACGAGGCGGCGGTGAATCTTCATTCGATTGCTCCGCCGTTACCTGTTGCCGCGGAACCGCATCGGGCATCAACAAAGTGGGATCGTAGTGACCTATCGCAGTGACAACGGTCATCGTGATCACCAATGCAAAGGAGATCCAACGATGGTCGATGATCCAATCGGCAAGTCGCCCGAATTGGTTGAACACGAACGAGGTTCCGATTTGAAAAGAAAAATGCGGGTCGGCAGCGAGAAGAATACGAAATCGGTCGGAACTAACTATTCGTTCAGAAATCGCCAATAGGCGTTCTCGCGCACTTCAGCTCGCGAAATCACGCCATCCGAGTCCGATTCGAGCGACCAAAAATGAAACAACCGAACACTATGGGGCAGTTCGTGCTGCGACAAGTACCCGTCCGAGTTTCGGTCCAGCCGCGCCATGTATTCATTGGTGTACGCGTCGGCCCGTTTTGCCGCACGCTCCTCTCTCTGCTTGAGCATTTCTGCACGTTCGGTTGACTCAGTTGCCGTGGGCGTATCATCCCCCGGTGATGCCAATCCTATCGTGGCCGGATCGCGCGGCTTCGCTACGGCGACGAAAACGACAGCCATCTCTTGCCAAGTTTGATCACCCCAAGACACGTATTCGTTCGGATCGGGGTTGAAGGGATTGTCAGCTGAGTTGTCAAACGTCGCTTGGAATCCAATACGCCGCACCGAACGAAGCGGGATGGGATCTGATAACTCGTAGTTGTGTTGCCAGTTGAAGTCATAATGTGGCACCTTCAACACCGTCTGTGTCCCCGAATCAGACTCCACATTCAACTCAAACGATTTGCCACGCAAGTGCATGTGCGGCATGATCGACAACAGTTCGCCATCTCGCGGGTAACGTTCCACGGTGGACGCAATTTGATGATCGGCCTCGTGTGGCGGAATCTCGAACTCTTGCTCGATGCCACCGATCGCGTAAACCTCGTGGGTGATCGTGGCTTGATCGGCGAACAACAGTCCAACCCGTGTCTGGTCGAGTGTCGGTTTTCCATTGGGTGTGTAATGCATTTGCATGACAATCCGCGATCCAGCTGGGATCCGGCGTGCGTAACCGGCCGGCAATGGCGACACAAACTGTCCAGGCACATAACCTGCCAGCATTCCGAAGCTACGGAAATCCGATCCGTCCGGCGGTCGAATGAACGCGATGCAGTGATGCACCACACTGCGGTCACCGGGAATGATCTCAGCAGCAGTAACCCACTTGTCTTCGGTGAATTTCGGATCGATGACAAAATACTGATACTCCACCGTTCCATCAGCGGGCACTGCAAACGGCTCTTTGTGCATCGCAAAAACCGCATCGGGTTGGCGAGGCAAACGCCACCCGGAAAGCCGCTCGACCGGCATTGGCAGTTGGTCCGGGTCGCCATAAGGCATACCGGCATCCACCCAGTCGCGGATCAACTGCTTGTCCTGGTCCGACATATGTCGCTCATTCGCAAACGAACCGTGTTCGGGACTCGCATGCCATGGCGGCATTCGATGATCATCAATGACCTCGATCATCATCTCGCCCCACCCCACCACTTCGCTGTAATCTTCCAACGAAAACGGACCAATTTCGTCAATGCGGTGACACTCGATACAGTGTCGCTGCAAAACACGCGAGATCTGGTTGCAGTAATCGACTTCGCTATCCGACTGTGGGACCATGCGTGGCAACGAAATCAAACATCCAACGGCCGTTGTCACAGGGATCGAGACCGCTTCGCCAGCGATCAATTGGTCTAATGCCGCGCGTAGATCGTGAACGCTTGCTTCGCTTCGAGCCACGCCGACTTGATACTGGTCGTCGATCCGTCCGCGATAGCGAATCCTCCCTCCGCGGTCGACAACAATGACTTCCGGGGTACGCGTCGCGCCGACATTCATCGCAACCGAGCGATCAAAATCTTTGGCCATCGGGAACGTCAGCGAGTGCTCGCGAGCATACTGCTGCAATTCCGCCATCGAATCTTGCACGTTACTGTTGATTCCAACAAAACGAACGCCCTTGTCCGCATACGATTGCGACATTCGCTGTAGCCGCGGCCCGTAGACTCGTGCGAGCGGGCACTCGGTCCCAAGGAAACACAAGACGTGATACTGCACATCGATATGCGTCGAGAGCGTCACCGTTGTGCCATCGATCCCCGGCAACGAAAATGTTTTGACTTTGCCAATCGCTGCAACCGGAGCCTCAGCCAAGGCGGTGGCAGACGTGCCGAGCGAGACAATGCACAACGAGATAATGCACAACGAGATAATTTGCAGAGAACGGATCATTCGCAACGCAAGGATCGTGAAGTGGAGCGGTTAACCGTCATTATGACCGTTTGCGTCACGAGATAAAGGGCAGCCAGGATCGGCTGTATCGTCCAAACCGCTATTTCGTCTCACCCACAACCGATGCAATTTTGCCCGCAAGCGTATTGACGTTTCCCTTGCCGTCGGGATGCAGTCGCGTACTGAGAAAGATAAACACCAGGTCCTTGTCCGGGTCGATCCACAGCACCGTTCCAGTAAAACCACCGTGACCAAACGCCGCATCGGAAAACGACGTGCCACGATTACTGGAATACGGTGAACGGTGATCCCAACTGTAGGTACGCGTGCCACGCAACACGTCGCGCGGCTGGATCATCTGTTCGTACGTCGACGGAGAAAATAATTTCGTGTTTGCATCGGATCCGCGTGATAGCATCACGCGACCGTATCGCACCAAGTCCGCCGCGGTCGAGAAAACACCGGCATGACCGGCGACGCCGTCCAGCAAATGAGCCCGTGGGTCGTGCACGACACCCTTGATCCAGTCACCGTCGCGTTGCTGCGTCGCAGCGGCGCGCACTCGTAACTTGGGTACAGGGTTGTACGTCGTCTCACGCATCCCCAACGGTTCAAAAATCGTTTCGCGCGCGAACGCGTCCAACGGCTTGCCGCTGACCTGCTGGACGAGTTTTCCCAATACGATGAATCCAACATCGCTATATGCAAACTTCGTACCTGGCGGTGCTCGCAATTTCAAGTCGCATATCTGTTGCCACGCGAGCGCCGCGCCCTGTTGATAATCACTCAACGGGTTGTCTGGGATCAGGCCGCTGGTGTGGAGTAGCAACTCCGCGACCGTGATCGATTCCTTGCCGTGTTGACCAAACTCGGGTAGGTATCGAGCCACGGGTTGACCAACGTCGATCTTGCCTGCGTCGACCAATGTCATGATTGATGTGCCCGTTGCCAGCGGCTTGGTGATGGACGCGAGATCAAAAACCGTTTCCAGCGTCATCGGCTCGGTGTGCGGCAGAACCTGACGATCGCCAAACGACTGTGCGTAAAGAATCTGCTCGCTCGATGCGACCACCACGACTGCACCAGGAGTCTGGCCCGATTGGATTGCGTCGTTGACCAAGTTGGCGATCGTGGGATACCGCGACTGCCCTGTCGCGACGAGATCCGAATCCGAATACGCGATCGGGCCGAACCACGCCAGCGCGGCGAACGCCATCGCATTAGCCATGCGAACCGATGAAGGGAAACTTTTCGACATCAAGCGAGATCCAAAACCGTGTTCATTTGCGATGCGATCTCGGCAAGCCGTTCTTCGTCGCCGCCTTTTACTTCTGCGGTCGCCCAGCCTCGAAAATCGATTCGCCCAAGTTGCTCGCGCACCTTCGACCATTCGATACTCCCCTCTCCAAGCGGCTTGGCAAATCCCGCCCGCATTCCTTCCTTCATCGCGATTTGCAGGTCGTACTCTTTGATGTCCAGTTTCTTGGCGCGTTTGCCAATGACTTCTAACCAGTGCTCCGGCCAACCCCATCGCACAACATTGCCGACGTCAAAATAAATACCCACCATCGGATGGTCGATTTCAT
>JABDKS010000271.1 GCA_013002105.1 Pirellulaceae bacterium
ACGATGTGGATTCTTGAATGAAACGATCGAGCCAGTTGTTGCTGGGTGACCACATCAGCGTTGGCCGACATCGCGTGATGATCGCAAAATTTACCGTTAGAGAATTGAAAAACTCCGGCCCCCCCGGTAGGCTAGGATTTCGTGCAAGACAGCTTCTTGGATTGGCAAATCGATCACATATTTGCCATTTTCTAATTCGTCATTTTGTCAACGCTCGATTTCTTTGTGGGGTACCAAGATGTGCGGATTGATTTGCTCAAGGCTTTCTCGACAACTGGCGGCTTGTTGGGAGCATGCAGTGCTTATCGATGACCATGCAGTGCTTATCGATGACCATGCAGCGTTTATCGATGACCATGCAGCGCCTATCGATGACAAGGAGCATTCGCATGACGTCGTCAGATAATAGCGGATCGATTCAGCCTGACGATTCCTCATTCACCGACGGACTATTGGACTCAGATTCGACGCAGTTGTCGCCTCAGACTTCACCCGAGACGACGCCGGGCGGGAGCGTCGGTTCGAGTCATCCCAAACGTGTCAATGTTCACCCTGGAGGTGGGCGGAGTGACAAAGGAGCGCCGACCGCGCGTCCAACGACACCTGGTGCCCATCATCCTTCGGTACCCGATGCGCCGGAGTATCGTGTCGGTGACATCGTCGAAAATCGCTACGAGATTCAGGGCCGACTGGGTCGTGGCGGATTTGGTGCCGTTTACTCGGCACTGGATCGATCGCTCAATCGAGTTGTTGCGATCAAACAGTCGACGGGTTTAAGAAGTTTTGTTGCCGGACGGGTCCGCAATGAAGCTCGCGCGGTCGCATCGCTGAATCATCCCAACATCGTCCAGATTCACGATCTGGTGCAGGTCAATGATGTTGAAATTCTGATCGTGATGGAACGCCTCAACGGCATCTCCCTCGCCAAACGACTGAAGCAATCACGATTGACGCTGGCCGAATCCGTTAAAATTGGTATCGCGGTTACCGATGCGCTGATGCATGCTCATGAACAGCAATTGGTGCATAGCGATTTGAAACCTGCAAATCTGTTCGTGTGTGACAACGGCGCGATCAAACTGCTGGATTTTGGTCTGGCCGTGGCATATTTCCCGGACCAATCCACCGAACTAATCGGCGGTACGCCCGGTTACATGTCGCCCGAGCAGATTCGGGGCGAATCTCATTTGATTGATGGCCGGACCGACATTTGGGCATTCGGGATCGTGCTGTTCGAAATGGTGACGGGGACACGCCCCTTTGTCGGCAAAAATGGTCGGAGAATCAATCTCCGAACACTCAGTAGCGCCGTCCCACCGCCGCGACAGCTCAATTCGGAGATCGACAACGAACTGCAGCGGATTGTGCTGAAGTGTTTGCAGCCGCTGATTAGTTCTCGCTATTCATCGACAGCTCAGCTTCGCGAGGATCTCGTGCAGTGGCTGGCCCAGCACGATGAGAGTGCATTAAGCGTGGACTCCGGCGGCGTCTTAACACGATCGGGCGTGACCAGCAGCGTTCCCAGTTCCGCGAGATTGGCAAAACGTGGTCTCCAGCCATTTACCGAATCGGACGCCTCCACGTATCTGTCGTTGATTCCCGGCCCGCGTGACCGTGATGGAATCCCCGATTCGATTCGTTTTTGGAAACGATGGGCCGAGAGTGATGACCCGCAAACGGATTTCCCCGTCGGTGTGTTGTACGGACCCAGCGGATCGGGAAAGTCGTCTTACGTTCGAGCCGGGTTGTTCAAACAACTTAGTGCCGAGGTCTGCCGCGTCTATATCGAGTGCCGGCCGGGAAATTTGGGCGCCCGATTGTCTCGCATCATCGAAAATCGCCTCCGGGAACCTGAGAGCGGATCGTCGCTGCATGACCTGCTATGTCGATTGCGTAGCGGGGATCCCCGCCGGCATGGATTCGAGAAGCTATTGATTGTCTTGGATCAATTCGAATGTTGGGCCCACAACGCCAGTCTGGAAGAACGGATTGAATTTGCAGAAGCGCTACGGCAGTGCGATGGTGTCCAGATTCGCGCCTTGGTGGTGACACGCGACGACTACTGGACAGCGGCAAAAGAGCTGCTGCATTGGTTAGAAATCCCAATGCAGGAGGACCGCAATGTGGCGTCCGTGGACCTGCTCGATCCGGCTCACGCCCAGCAAATTCTGGAATCGATCGGCCGTGAATCGGGCAGCCTGCCGGATGACGGCGAACCGCTTTCAGACGAACAGCAGCAGTTCTTGTCGCAAGCGGTCAGCGAACTGACGGTGGATGGTTCAGTCATCTGTGTGCATCTGGTGATGTTCGGCCAAATGGTTCGATTGCAAGAGTGGACACCGCGCGGCTTGCATGATAGCGGCGGAGTCGTTGGCGCATGTGCGTTGTTCTTCCAGGAACTCTTCGAGCGCTCTGGCACGCACTCGCCCGAATATCGCCGCGTCGGTCCTGCCGTTCCCCATTTGCTTTCCAAGCTGGTCCCTCCGGTAGAAAGCAGCGTTGCAGACGTGGTCGCCAGCAAATCAGAATTGTCCCAGATCGTTACCGACGCTGGTTACGCACACTTATTCGATGATTGCCTGCGCGTGCTGAGTGAAGACCTGCGAATCATCTCGGTGGTTGGATCTGACTCGCCTTCACCCGATCCGGTGAGCGACCCATCACAGGTCGATCCGCCGGACGAGCAATATCGGCTAGCTCACGATTTCCTGGTCGATCCGATCAACCAATGTCTGTCACGTATGAACAGTCGCACGTGGCGTGGGCGAACGAAGTCACGGTTGGTCGAATTGAGCAATGTGTGGTGGCGCCGCAAAACCAATATCCATCTGCCGGGCTTTATCGAATACTTGTCACTGTTGCCTGGTGCGTTGCTGCAAAAACATGGCAAGGTCGAATCGCAGTATTTGCGTGCTGCAACGCGACTGCATGCGGGACGCATTTCGGCGGTGCTCTTAAGTTTTTTCGCGTTTGTGATGATGTCCATCGTCGCTTGGACGCAGTGGCGATCGGCCCAGGACGCCAATCGTCGGGAACTGACAGCCAATATCGACATGTTGCTAAATGGCGACGCTGCGGAGTTACCCACGCGTATCGACGTTTTGCGGTCATTCGGAAATGATGCAATCCAGGATATGACGGCGTGGAGCGAATCGGTTGACCCGAATTTGAAACTGCGTTCGCAGCTATTTTTGCAATCAGTCGATCCACAAAGCTTTCAATCGGTGGCGTCAATGTTGAACGTCGCATCGCCTGAGTTCTTTGAATCGATTTTGTCGATCGGGAATCGTACACCCGACGCGATCACATCGCTCCGTTCAATCGTGGCCGCTCCGTCGTCCATTCAATCCGATCGTGCGACGATCCTACTGGCCTATTTGGGTGACGATTCTGCGTTGCGGACACGGATGGCCGGCAGCGATGATGCGGGCGTCGATCAGGCATTGGTAGGTGTCGCGACCACTTGGCGTGGTAAGCCGGAACTTTGGGCCGACTTGCTTCACACGTCATCGGATCCACAGGTTCGATACCACGCGGCGGTCATTTTGGGCAGCTATCGTCCCGCCGAACTGATTCGTTCGTCGATCCAACTGGATCTCGCAAAACTGATCAATGACACCGACGCGGTCGTTCACAGCAGTGGACGGTATCTGGCAAACCACTTGGGACAGGATGCTTTTGCCATTGCATTAACGCCACCGGCCAATGCCGACTGGCGAGTGGGCCCGGACAACACGCCGATGGTCCGACTCGGTCCGGCTGACTTTACATTTACGCCGCGTAAGAACCCAGCCGTGAAATCTGCGGCTCGCGAGGTTGCGATCAAAGTCGAACGACCGTTTTGGATGGCCACCATCCCCGTGTCGCAACGTCTGTACCGCCAATTTGCAGAGTCGGACGTGGCATCTCCGGAAGGATTCGATCCTGAGATTTCGCTTGAGAGGTTCGAAGCTCCCGATTATTTGTTGTCCGACGACAATCAACCGCAAGTAGGAATGAATCTCGCGCAAGCGTACCAGTTTTGCAATTGGCTCAGTCGTCGCGACGGGCTGAAGCCGTGCTACCGTCCACGCGAAGTCGAGGAAATTGTTCGTGACCGAACGACTCATACCATTCAGCCGATTCCTTGGACCTTTGACGATCAGGCCGACGGCTATCGCGTCCCAACGGTGAACGAATTCAACCTGGCCGCCCATTGCCGGTACACGCAAGGTCCGCTATCGCAGTTGGCTATTCAAATCGCAAAGCAAACGGGCACGTTTGATCCAGAGTACCGATTGGCGCACCAATTGTTCACGCTGATTCCGACTCGCTACGGTGGATTTCTGTACGATCCCCAGTTGTCGTGCTGGGTTTGCGGTGACGAACATATGGTCTCGCAAACGATTCATGAGCATTTCGTTCGCGGTGGGATGATGATTCAACCGCCGTGGCCAGGCACAGCGATCTATCTGGCACAAAACGGCACCGCGACACCCTTAGCGGCCGATTGAAAGCGGGCGGAAAAGGTGTCAGGACTCAAAAATGCAAAGCACCCTTCGGGCCGAAAAGGTTTTTGAGTCCTGACCGCTTTTGCTGTACCGCCGTCGTTTCAAGCGATGCGACTGTTTATTGTTCGTAACACTCAGTCGAACATTCGTAGTAGCACTCGTAATACTCATCCGAGTTGCCGGGTCCTGGACATCCATAATCCGGGTCGTTGCAGTCGCATGTTCGCTTAGGAATTGCACCTTCGGCGTGTCCTGACGTCCCCATGCAGTGCCAATATTTTTTTAATGCCGCGGTTTGGCAAGCACGGATCACTGCGGGACTGCCGCAATGCTCCCTCTCGCAACATCGGAGAGTCGCCTGCAATCTCGCTTGGCAACAACACGGCGACGTCCCCGGCGGTAACCAAGGAAAGTCGCACGGTGCACCGCCGCGCGCGACGGAACCACAGCACGTTGGGGCAGCGACAGATGCACTACACGCAGCGGGCGGGGGACAACTTGGTGCGGCTTGGCAACACGATGGTGCCGGCTGACAACAATTTGCGGTCGCTTGGCAACTGCGTTTCTTAAACAACCGACTCAACAAACCACCCGCATCGGCTGGCGATGACATCCCGACCAGCATCGCACCGGCGAGCAAGATCAGTGGCATTTTCATTTTCAACATCTCGACACTCCAAACCCTGTAGACCAATAAAACTGCCTGTGCCCCCTAATCTGCCAGGCTACGATCAGTCGGTTATAGTTAGGGCGGACATCGATTGCAACCAACGGGTGGTCAGGTAACCCTCGCCGTCGAAAGATGCTAATTCTTGACGTCGATCAGTTGATCACGGCGCAATTTTTCCAAGATCTCGCGAACGACTGCCGGGTTTTGGTTCGCGATATTCGTGGTCTCCCCCAGGTCATTGGTTAGATCATAAAGTCGCCAGTCGGGTGCTTGCGGCTGCTCTGGCAGCGCAGATCGGTCCCCATTTTTACGTTTTGCACCTCGGTATTGGACCAGTTTCCATTTGCCGTATCGCACGCCGACCGACGTGGCACCCTCGCTACTGGCCCAATACAAATACTCGTGCTTTTTCTGCTCGTCGGAACTGCCAAGTAGCGTCGGAACGTAAGAAATGCCATCGGTCTCAGGCGGCTTTGTCTGGGCAAGTTCGCACGCGGTCGGAAGGAAATCCCAAAATGCCGAGGGCAAATCGCTCTGGCTGCCGGCGGCGATCTTTCCTGGCCAGCGAGCGATCATCGGTACGCGGATCCCGCCATCGTGCATCGAACGTTTGAAGCCTGTCAGTGGACCGTTGGAGTCAAAAAAATCGTGCTTATGTCCGCCTTCTTGGTGCGGCCCGTTGTCGGAAGTGAAAAACACGATCGTCTTTTCGTCAATCGAAAGCTCCTTTAACAACTGCATCAACCGTCCCACGTCACTATCCATACGGCCAATCATCGCCGCAAAACCCTTTTCGGGATTGGGCCAATCTCGATCCGCGTACTGACCGTAGTCGGGCACTTCCATGCCATCGCCGGTCACCCGTCCGCCTTCGTTATTAGCATGCGGAATCGTCCAGTGGATATGCAGCAAGAATGGCTGGTCTTTGTTCTGACGAACGAATTTTAAAGCTCGATCTGTCATCCAATCATGCGAATAGGTCACACGAGTTTTGGAAACGCGACCGCGACCGTTTTCGTAGTCACCAATTTCGTTGCCGGGCAAGATGACCTGTTGGTCGTTTTCCCAAAGATACGTTGGGTAGAAATTGTGCGCTTGGCTTTGGTTCAGATAGCCAAACCAGTAATCAAATCCATTGTTATTGGGGTGCCCATCGTTGTGGACTTGCGCGGGGTCTTCGACGTGTCCCAATGCCCACTTTCCGACACCACCGGTGGCATACCCGGCCTGCTTGAGACTTTTGGCAACGGTCTGCTCCATCCCTGTCAGACTTCGCGACGCATTCCCGATCAGACCGGTGTGTCCGACGTGCATACCGGTCCACAGCACCAGGCGAGACGGGCGACAAACCGTGTGGCCTGAATAGTGATCCGTAAATCGCATTCCTTCGGCGGCCAATCGATCGATGTTCGGTGTCTCGATCACCTTCTGCCCATAACAACCCAGGTCACCGTAGCCCAGATCATCGCACATGATGTAGATGATGTTTGGTTTCTCGGCACCGGCACAGGGACTGGCACACAAGCCGGCACCCAAGCTTGCGGTGCAGAGCAATATCAAGCAACGAAAGATTCGCATCATCGTTTGTTCTTTGGGTCAAGGTTTGCGTCAAGTTGTTCTTTGCTGACGGTGGACTGCACGCCGGCATCCGGTACGTCGACTTTGGCGATCCACAAACAGGCGTTCAGCACCACTTTGCGGAAATCATCGTTGGCCCAGTTGTCGTGAAAGTGTCCGCCGGTAAAACCGAGTCCGCGTCCGCCATCAGGCCGCTCGACCGTCCACATCACCGCTTCAGCACGTCCTTTGGAAGCTTGAATATGTGGATACGGGCCTCTCGGATAGACGTAGGGACCGTTGCGGACATCCTCCGACGGAGTCGCGACCAAGATCGGCTGAAACTTCATCCCGTCGACCTCTGTTGCTTCGTTGCCATCGATATCGGCGACAAATCGCATGTTGAAATACCACTCGTCGTTAGCTTTAAACGGTTTGACACCCCGCGTGATGGGATGGTCTGGCAAAACCGCAAACGTCGGCTCCCAAATTGGATTGCAGGAATGCATATGCTCGTAATGTCCACCGATCCAACGTTTGAATTCCGCGCTGGCGTCCTCGACCAGAATCTCGACGCCATAATGCATGAATCCCAGGCCCACACCCTGTTTGGCCCACTGGTCGACCATCTTCAATCGGCGACCATCCTCTTTGACGACTTCGTGTTTCTTGCCCCCGTCCATATAAAACACGACCGCATCGGCCCCGTCGAAAATCGATTCGTCCTCGGGCCAGCCGTTCAAAACAACTTGAACATCCAAATCGGGGACACGTTGGAGCGACTGGGCCATCAGTTGCACGCCGGCATTGAACTCATGCATCCGCGGAGGGTGCGATGGTTTTCCGGCAACCAAAACAATCATCTTAGATTCCGCGGATGCTATCGAACAGACGATCGATAGGGCCAGCGTGACGGAGAGAACAATCAGTCGATTCATAGGAGCTTGGGTCAATGAGCCATGGAGAAAGCTGGGAACGCAACCGCAGTACGGGCCGCGCGACGATGGAGGGTCCATTCTACGGTAAGTATTTCTTCAATTCGACGGTTTCGCCACATTTGACCGACTCTTCAGCCGCCAAGCACATTGCGACCGACCAGCGGCCGTCTTCGGCGGTGCAATGCAATTCGACCCCACGACGCAACGCATCGACAACACGTGCAATTTGGTCTTCCAATTCAAAAAGTTCGCCCGTCGGCTTGTCGATTGGAACCGTCGTGACCTCTTCGCCGTCAAAGGCTCGCAACGTAAACGTCGGATGCCGTGTTCGATCCTTTGCGCCACTCCACGATGCCCACAACGCCCCCTTGGTACCGGTCACCTTTACCGTCTGGTGATGTTCAAACGCGGCCAGTGTTTGCGAGACCACGGCGTATCCGCCACCGCTGAAATGCATGATCGCGCTGAAATTATCGTGTAATTCGGGATGGTCGACCTGCTTGGAATTTGCGGTTGCGTAAATCCGTTCGGGCTGACCACCGGGTTCCAGATACCACCGCGCGAGATCAAAGAAGTGGATTGGTTCTTCTAGAATCCAACTGCCCACACGCGAAATGTCATAACGCCATCCTTCGGCACCCTGCCGATAAGGATTACGCGAGAGTTCGACCAACGCGTACAACGGCTTGCCAATAAAACCTTCTTCGATCATCTGGCGTGCTTTGCCCCACATCGATGACAGACGCAGTTCGTGTCCGACGCAAAACAGTCGATCTTTCGCTTTGGCCAGTTCGATCATGTCGTCACACTCATCCAGCGTGACGCCCATCGGTTTCTCCAACAGGAGGTGTTTTCCGGCATTCAGAACCGCTGTCGCAACCTGATGATGCAAATGACTTGGGACGACCACGTCGACAAAATCCAGGTCGTCGCGGGCGACCATTTCGTTGAAGTCGTTGTAGACGTGGGCATCTGGATACGCTGCCTTTGCCGCCGCCACCGATTCATCGCTTCGCGCTGCAATGGCGACCAACTGGGCACCGTCCGTCACGGTGATGGCATTGGCATGGTGTTGGCCCCATGCGCCGAATCCTACCAACCCAAAACGTACCGGCTGATCACTCATCGTCGTTCGTCTCCCTTTGGTTCGTCAATTGCCGCGAAATCCCAATGGACCGCCTGAATGTTGTAGTGCAATTCAGCGCATGACGTGAAGCACCCAGTCGGCACCGGCGTTTGGCAACCGACCATTACAACTCACTACGACCAGCCGATCGAGTCACCGACCGGACAGGTTTTTGACGGCTTCCCCGAGCATCATGAGAATCAAGTACATTGTTTCGCAACAGCGTCGGAATCGGCAACAGCCGCCTGCCAATTGCAGGATGACGCGAGCACCAACTCACGCGGGGGGACAGTACGATCGGAATCGAAGAGATCCAACTGGGCAGCGGTCGCAGTATGCAATCCGTTGGCCTGGGACTGTGGAAAATTGACAACGACATTACTGCCAACGTCGTCCAAACCGCCATCGACTGTGGCTATCGCCATTTTGACAGTGCCTGCGATTACGGAAACGAACCCCAAGCGGGCGAGGGATTCTCCAAAGCAATCGCCGACGGCAAGGTCACGCGCGAGGATCTCTGGATCACCTCCAAACTGTGGAATACCTATCACCGCGCCGAGCATGTGCGACCGGCGTTGGAGCGCACGCTGAAGGACCTGCAAACAGATTATCTGGATTTGTACTTGATGCATTTTCCGATTTCTCAGGCCTATGTCCCGTTCGAAAAACGCTATCCACCCGGTTGGTTCGACGATCCCGACGCTTCCGAACCGCGGATGAAACCGGACCAAGTGCCATTGATCGAGACCTGGCACGCGATGGAAGAACTCGTGTCGGCCGGCTTGGTTCGTGAAATTGGCGTTTGCAATTTCAGCACCGCCCTGCTGCGTGATTTGTCGAACCAAGCCACGATCGCACCGGCAATGTTGCAAATCGAATTGCACCCCTATTTGGTTCAAGAAAAATTGGTTCGGTTCTGTCACGAATCCAAGATTGCCGTGACCGGTTTCTCGCCGTTGGGTGCACAGTCGTATTTCCAATTGAACATGGCCCAAGCGGACGAATCGGTAATTGAGCAACCGACGGTCAAGGACATTGCGGCGTCCCACCAGCGAACGCCCGCTCGGGTGGTGCTTCGGTGGGGAGTTCAACGCGGCACCGCGATCGTGCCCAAGACAACCAGCGAATCCAGATTGAAAGAGAACATTGCCTTGTTTGATTTTGAGTTGTCAGGCGACGAGATGAATGCGATATCGGAGCTCGATCGGCACCGCAGATTCAACGACCCCGGTGACTTTTGCGAATCGGCGTTCAACACATTTTTTCCGATCTACGATTAATGTGTCCGCGTCGTTGCGCGTGCAGCACCTAAGGCCGGTTCCCACCGGGCACGGTCCACTTGGCCGGTGGGAACCTTGTCTTTACCCACAAGTCTGCTGATTGATAGCTTTTTTAATTCACCCTCCCACGCGCTTAATTATCCATGTAATAGAGACTTGTTCGTGGGAGGGTCGGCACCGAGCTTTAGCGAGTGTGAC
>JABDKS010000399.1 GCA_013002105.1 Pirellulaceae bacterium
AAGCGGGCCAAAAACGCATTCGGACGCGAAAAAAAATCCCACTGATGGGTTCTGCGCCAACTTACTGCTGGGCGTTGGCGATATTGGGTGCTGATCGACCACGCTGGTGTTCCAACTGTCACATGTCTGCGCCGATCGGGAAAAGACGGCAAATCGGTCGTTTACCGAGGACATTCTTGCGAATTGACCCGCCATCGCGTGCGAACGACAATCACACGCCGGCCTATCAGCGACTGCGGCTCAGTCCGCCGGCCTTTACGAATCCGCGCCTACCACGTACGAGAAAACTCATGCCAATTGCCCATCGATTGGGTGCTGCACGTTGCGACTTATGCACACGATGGTTTCGACAACGACATGCTGCCGCGATTGTTCGTCCGCTGATGATCGCGTTGGCTCTTTCGATTACAGCCGCCTCTGTCTCGGTTGTTTCCGCTGCGGATGCGAGACCTAATGTCGTATTGATCATGGCCGACGACTTGGGTTGGATGGATCTGCATTGCCAAGGCAACGACACACTGGATACACCGGCGATCGACCAGTTAGCATCGGAGGGAATGAGGTTCACAGATGGCTATGCAGCGTCGCCGGTTTGCACGCCGACCCGCGCCGCGATGATGACAGGGCTAGCACCGGCCCGGCTGGCGATTACCAATCACGCACCGGGTAACCCCGACTTCGTTTCGCCAAAGTCCAAGCTGCGAGGTGCAGAATGGACGACCTATCTGGCGCTCGAACACACCACGATCGCTGAACGACTCAAGACCGCCGGCTATGCAACTGGATTCATCGGCAAGTGGCATTTGTCCCACCGACCCGGCAAGGATGGCGACGAGAAACGTGAACCGAAACTGCGTCCCGAGCATCAAGGATTTGACTCCAATGTGGGCGGTTGCAATTATGGCGGGCCTCCCAGCTACTTTGAGCCCTATCGGATTCCCAACATCTCGCCCCGTCGCGTCGGTGACTACTTACCCGAGCGGCTGGCCGACGAATCGATCGACTTTCTCCAGCGCAATCGCCAGCATCCCTTTTTTCTTTGCTGGTGGAACTACTCGGTGCACTACCCAATCGAAGCGCCCGAGCATCTCATTGAAAAGTACAAGAACCGCGAGGGCGTACCCCATCCAGCCTATGCTGCCATGATCGAAGGCATGGACACGGCGATCGGTCGCGTGTTGAAAACACTCGACGATTTGGGATTGGCGGACAATACGTTATTGATTTTCACGTCTGATAACGGATCGCTATTTGGCAACGAGCCTCTACGACGCAACAAAGGACATTTATACGAAGGCGGCATTCGTGTGCCTTGGATCGTCCGCTGGCCAGGTAAGGTGGCCCCCGCGAGCGTTTGCGACACGCCGGTGATCAGTACCGATATCGTGCCGACGATACTTGCCACTGTCGACTTGGATGCCGATTCTGAATCGTTCGACGGCGAGAACCTGACCCCACTGCTCACTCAGACAGGCGATCTGAAACGCGATGCAATCTTTTTCCACTATCCCAACTACGCTTTCCATAAGCAAAATCGACTCGGCAGTGCCATCCGACGCGGCAACCATAAGTTGATCAAGTGGTACGACTCCGACGCGGTTGAACTGTATGACTTGACGCAAGACCTGGGCGAAAAGACCAACCTGGCCCAATCCAAAGCAGCACTGGCCAATTCGTTGCAGAACGATTTAGACGCATGGCTAAAACAAACCGGGGCTCATCATCCAAGTCGTCAGGAGTGATGTACCGACCGAATGCTGACATAGCACCACACCGGCTATACTTGCCGTTGGAATTGGCATCGGTCGCCGCAAGTCAGCCACATTCGACCGACGCTTTGCCAAGCCGGCCCACTCCCCGCCACCTATCGCCACAGGAAACAGCCAAGCATGCAGGTAAACGAATATTTTGACGGTAACGTGAAGTCCATCGGTTTCGAGAATAGTGAAGGTCGCGCGACCGCGGGCGTGATGGCTGTGGGCGACTACGAATTTGGCACCGCCGAAAAGGAGTGGATGAAAATCATCTCAGGTCAATTGCAAGCCAAATTGCCCGGCAGCGATCGCTTTGAGTCATTCGCGGCCGGAAGCGATTTTCGAGTCGAAGCAAATCAAAAATTTCAGGTCAAAGTGGAACAATCCACCGCGTATCTTTGCTTTTATGGAGATTGAATTGCTACATTGAATTTAGTCGCACTGTCCACCCACGCAGGAGCCCCCAGATGATTCGCAAGACTCTGATTCGCACTACTCTGATCCGCACTCCTCTGGTCGCGCTGATTCTGGGTATTGGTCTGACATGGTCCACTGACGCGGCCGCTCAGTTCTCTGGACAGGTCATCGTCAACCGACCGGTCTACAACTATCCTGCGACGCAATATCCCTATGGGACCTTTGGCGTGCCCAACTATTCAGGCAACTACGGGTACGGCAACTATCGCTATTCCGCCCCGTATCGATCATCCGCCTACCCCTACGGGACCAGTTACCTGGGACCGACGATCTATCCGGGTCGCAACTATTACCGTCAGTACCGTGTGTACCGCACACCCGCTCGGTCCCAAACATTTGGTGGCGCTCATTCCAGTCAGTATTTCGGTGATCCTCACGGCAGCCAGTATTTCGGCAACTGATCGTTCGCACACACCACGACTCGTTCTTTTCATGTTGGGCAATCATGACAGATCGACGCAAGCGTCTGGAAAGCGTCCTGCACCCCCTCGTCGCGCTGGATGATTTTTCTGCCGACGACGCAAAACGGCATTGCGCCGAAGCGTCGTCACGGTATGTCACTACCACGTTGAAACAGCTGGTGCGCGAAGGCATCTTGAGTGAGCACACGGTCGACGATCTTGCTAGATACCGGTGGTCGGTAAAATCCTTTGAACCCGAGAAGTGGATCGACCAACAAATCCACGGACTGCAAGTCAAAGAAACGCCTCCGGAAGACCGGCCTCGCGAACGATTACTTCGCGACGGGCCCGACTCGCTCAGCAACGCCGACCTGCTTGCCATTTTGATCCGCGTGGGAGTACGAAACGAATCTGCGGTCGCCGGAGGCGTCAAGATCGCCAATCGATTCGATGCGCGGTTACCCGATTTGCCCCGCTGCAGTCCCCTCGATCTCAAAGCCATCAGTCCGGCGGCGACCGCATCCTGCTATGCTCAATTCATGGCCGTGATCGTACTGGGCCGACGAATGGCTCGTGCCGACGCTGCCGTGGACGACGCACCGACCAAAAT
>JABDKS010000315.1 GCA_013002105.1 Pirellulaceae bacterium
TCGATGTCGTAAAATACTCGTTGTGCACCCGCTTCTCGCAGTCGGTCAAGTAGCCGCGCATGCAAGGATCGCGGCCATGGCCATTGCCGAAGTTCGGCAAGGCTTTCGGAGTCAATGGAAACAATGACGATATTCGAGTCGACATTGCGAAGTAGTGCCGCCGCGATTGTATCGTCGACGTCATACTGAAGATTGCCGACGAAGCTTGTTGAACTCGAAAGGCTGGCAATAACTACAGAGGTTAATGCAACGAGCAGCGGCACCCGCCATCGGCGCAAATTTATCATCAGGAACGCTTTGCTTTACGATGGGTAGTGAGTAACGGACGTTCTGTGACGTGGGGGTCAGAGATTGCCCTTGCCCTTGTTGCCATCAGGGTCATCGTCATCGTCGTCATCGCCTTGGTCTTCGATGTCATCTTCAATATCATCTTCAATGTCATCGTCGATGTCGTCGTCGAGATTGTCACCGAAATCGTCATTGTCGGTGTCGTCATCTTCGGTAATGTCATCTTCGGAAATGCCATCTTCGGAGATGTCGTCTTCGGAGATGTCGTCGTCCGATCCGGCCGATTCCTCATCAGCGCTCGAAAACTCGTCATTCGGCCGGCCAGCCCCAAAATCGCTCATCTGATCTTTAATCACTTCGTCCGGGCGCAATACGTCAAAGCCAATTTCGTCGAGACGCGCGATCGCGATTTCCCCCGGATGAAGGTCGTCGATGTGGTTGCCGCGATGGATTTCCAGCCGGCCCTCGAACAGCGATACCGACGTTTGTACGTCGTTCACCACAACGTTAAATTGTGTGCCTTTAATTACGGACACCAGAAACGGTGTCTCGATTTTCAGCGTCGAATCGGGCCGCGACTCGACGTCGTACAGTGCGTTGCCGCGATCTTGCCGAATCGAATCAATTTGTTTTGCTGTTCCCTTCGGTGCGGGAACGAACAGTTCAGAGTCCGCCTTGATCGTAATCTCGGTGTTGCCCTGGGCGATCGTTATTGCGCCGCCGACACCGGTTTTCACGGTGAATGGCGGTGCCAGCGTCAAACCATCGGTCACCGTCAGAACGGTGTCGGCATGCTCGATCGAAACGTCACCCTCAAATGCGACAACAACAATATCGGCAGAGTCGCCAGCGGCAATCGTTGCCGTCGCCGGTAATGTGAGTAGCGCGGCGAGCAATACCTTCCCAAACGCGGAAGCAAGGCCGTGAGACGTATGCAGGGCACTGAAAGAGACACGGTTTGACATAAGAGTTTTCAATGAGCTGGTCCTTTTCGATCCAGCGTGAAACTTAATACAGGTGCATGGTTTCAGGCGTGATCGGTGTCTCAAGTCAATGATTTATCGAGCGATTTGCCGCAGATTGTGATTGTGCTCACAGCAAGAGACATAACATTGAGCAAAACTACGGGATTGTTGTCGCCGCAATTGGTGCGGCGTTTACTTTTTTTGGGAAAACCATCTTGCTGATTTGGACTGAAGGGCATAACGGAGCATGCCGCTAATGACGATGTCGTTGAGGACCTTGCTTCTAAGCTCAATCGTACTCTGGGCGCCTGCAATTTCTGCCGCTCTTCCGCCGCAACCGGCATTCGTTGGTGCGCTGGTCTCGGGCAGCACACACTACAACGTTGAACAACTCTCTGAACTTTATGTCGAGCAATTGGGCGAAACGTTGACGAGCGAGCTTATCGATAGTGTCGTCGAAAGAATTGAGCAGAAGTACATTACGGATGGTTACTTCCGACCTTCGGTGTCGTTTGATGACCAGCTTGTGCTTTCGGGCGTGGTCGGCATCGTTGTAACCGAGGCCGCGATATCCACGGTAGCGATCAGCGGTGATCGCGGACCCTATGCCGAAGAAATCGACGACCGGCTCGAGATATTGCGTGCAAGCAATTACGTCGATCGCGACATGATCGTGAAATTCGTTCGCGACGTTGGACGGTTGCCGGGACTCGACGTCGATGCTGCAATTCGATCAGGCGCTGACGGCGGTCGCGAGCTTCGGCTCGACTTCGACTATCGTGCGATCCAGACGAGAATGCAGGCATCCAATCGTGGCATCGAGGAACTGGGCCGTAATATATTGTTCGCACGCCTGAGATTAAACGGTGTGCTGGGCTGGAGCGAAACGCTGGACCTGTATGGCGCAGCATCGACAACCTATGATCGCTACAGTGGCCTCGGTTTAGCGTTCGGCAAGTATCTCGGTGCTAAGGGTACTCGCGTGCAAGCCAGCGCTTTCGCCTCCGTTGCCGAGCCTTCGATGTCCACCTTACGAACATACGATCGGATGC
>JABDKS010000338.1 GCA_013002105.1 Pirellulaceae bacterium
TTTGGGTCCAACGGCCAAGCAGGTTCGTGAATTCCTCAGTGATTCCGATCCACTGGCCTTCGAAAAAGTGGTCGACCAACTGCTTGAATCACCGCACTACGGTGAACGATGGGGACGTCACTGGTTGGATTTGGTCCGCTATGCCGAAACCAATTCGTACGAACGCGATGGACCGAAACCAAACGCTTGGAAGTACCGCGACTACGTCATCAAGTCGTTCAACGACGACAAACCTTACGACCAGTTTTTGCGTGAACAACTGGCGGGTGACGAACTGGACGAAGTCACCACCGAAACGTTAACGGCTACCGGCTATTACCGGCTGGGCATTTGGGACGACGAACCGGCTGATCCGTTGTTAGCGCGCTACGACGGGCTGGACGACATCATCATGACCACCGGTCAGGCGATGCTAGGCCTGACCCTGAACTGCGCGCGCTGTCACGACCACAAGATCGACCCGATTCCACAAAAAGATTACTACAGCTTCCTGGCGTTCCTGGCCGACGTCACGCCTTGGGGAACGCGCAGCGATCAGAAATCAAACAATCAAATCCCAATCGCTGGTCAAAAGAACCCCGACTACACCGCGCTGGAGGATGAACGCAAAACGATCCGCGACCAGATGCGCGAGATTGAACAAGAAGGGATCGTCAAAATGGACGCCCCCGATCAAAGAGCGACCGAGGGACCGGCCGACGAACGCCGCAAGGTGATCAACGAAAAACTTCAAGATCATTTGAGCGAAGCGCGCTGGGAAGAGCACCAACGACTGAAGAAACAAGTCAACTCAATCACCAAAAAGCTGCGCAAGCTCCCCGAACTCGACTCGGTAATGGGCCTGGCCAAAGCGATTGCCAAACCGGAACAGACCTTTGTCTTGTTCCGGGGAAACCCACACTCGCCCGCGGACGAAGTTCAGCCCGCCTACCCGACGATTTTTGATACCACCCCACCGACCGGCGACCAATTCAATGGCACCGATCGTTCTGCCGGCCGTCGCCGTGTGTTGGCCGAATGGATCACCGACCCCGAGAACCGCCTGACAGCCCGTGTGATCGCCAATCGAATCTGGCAATTTCACTTTGGCCGCGGAATCGTCCGCAGCAGCAACAACTTTGGACAACTGGGCACACCGCCGACCCATCCGGAACTGCTCGATTGGCTGGCCATCCGAATGATCGACGACGATTGGAAATTGAAGTCGATGCACCGATTGGTAATGACCAGTCAGGCCTACCAAATGTCGTCGGCCGCCAATTCAAAAGCTCTCGAGGCCGATCCGAACAACGACTACTTCTGGCGATTCAACCCGCGGCGGCTGAGCGCCGAAGAGGTTCGCGACACGATTCTGGATGTCACCGGAGTTTTGAACGACAAAATCTACGGACCGAGTGTCTATCCGGTGCTGTCGGCCGAAGTACTGCAGGGACAATCACGTCCGGGCAGCGGCTGGGGCAAGTCCTCGGAAGCAGATCAAAACCGCCGTAGCATTTACATCCACGTCAAACGATCGCTGCTGCACCCTTTGCTGACTGCCTTTGATTTTCCCGATCCTGACCTGAGCTGCGAAGATCGCTTCGACACGCTGCAACCCGGTCAAGCCTTGGCATTGATGAATAGCGATTTCATTCACAAACAAGCCGCGAAACTTGCCGGCCGGATCGATGCCGCCAACATCACCGACGACGAAGTCATTCGGCGATCGGTCAGAACCGTGCTGTCACGCGAGGCAACTGCGGAAGAAATCGCCGATGGTGAAGCCTTGATTCAGTCACTGCAAACAGAAGACGGAGTGAATCGCCAGCGTGCGCTCGAACTGTATTGTTTAACCGTATTGAATTGGAACGAATTTTTGTTTTTGGATTAGATTCAACTTTGTCACCTCTCCCCCTGCCTGTCCCGAGCTTCGCCGATTGGGGACAGGTCAGACGCGGTAGCGGCCGGGAGAGGGCGCAGTATCCGCTTCGACTCAAGCCTTAGTACATCGACATTCCCATGACTAAACGACCTAACTTTTGCGGACGAACGCGGCGCGAATTTTTGTGGCAGACCGGCGGTGGATTCGGCGCAGCCGCGCTGGCATCCATGTTGCAAGCCGATGGTTTCTTCGGCTCCGCGTCGGCTGCCGAGTATCGCAATCCGCTGGCCGCCAAGCCGCCGCACTTCGCTCCCAAAGCCAAGTCGGTCATCTTCTTGTTTATGTACGGTGGGCCGAGCCACATCGATACGTTCGATCGCAAGCCCAAAATGAAGGGCATGGACGGCAAGACGGTCGACGTCAAAACCTTCGGTCGTGGCGGTCACAAAACCGGTGGACGCATCGTCGAACCGCGATGGGAATTCCAACAATATGGCCAGAGTGGCAAATGG
>JABDKS010000342.1 GCA_013002105.1 Pirellulaceae bacterium
CTATGCTGCTTTGCATGTTCAGCCGACGCGTCACACGCAAAGAACAGACGCTCCAAGTGGCGCTCTCGTAGCTTGTTTCCAGATTTCTCGCAGGCCTGGACCTTTCCTGACGCGATTTCTACCACACGCGTCCTGGCCCTACGGTGATCCTGGTTCAGACACCAAAAAGGCTTTTGTCGCAGTCGGTGCCGTTCCCGTAGCCAGCGACGCGATTTCTGCGCTGTCACGCGCAATCAGGCGTATAATTCAGATCATGTCCACCCCTGAGAGATGATCATGCGAATGATTTCGGCGTTACTTTTCTGCGGTATCATTGTGTCGACCTGCCAGGCTCACCAGTTCGAGTTAATCGATGAGACCGGGCGCGTCTCGGCGACCGTTGACATCTTGCCGGGACGTTTGGTCGTGCATGAAATGTCCGGACAGCGCACCTATTTTTCACGCGAACCCCGTTTCGATTCGCTCGATGGGCACCGCGTCGGTTATCTCCACGAACGGCGCAACCAAGCCTTGCGATTTCCCCGCGCCGGATTGGGTGTAATCGAAGTGGCCGATTTGAACCAACCCCATCCCCGATTTCGCCCCACGCAAAGACGGACTCGTCCGGCGGCGCGCCGCGCGGACGAAGAAGACCACTTATCACCGGGTGTGGTGTGGCCAGGTCGTATTTGGGGACCGCTTGCACAGGGGACCGATGGCTTTTTTCACGGCACCTATCCCATGCCGGAGTACCTACCACCAAATAGGTACGGATATCCGCCGCCCCAATCAATCTTGCTGGACTCGCGCACGGTTGCCAATCCGCCACTGCCCCCGGCCACGCTCGAATTGACCAATAGCGGTCCGCGCGAATTACGTGTCACGGTTGCCGATTTGCAACGCGAACAAGCAACACGCAACCTGGCAATCCGACCACGTCAAAGTGTTGCGGTGAATGTCCAACGCGATGCGGGCGCCAAGCTGGTGCAGACGTATCGGACCATCACACCAATCGGCGAAGCGATTACGCGAGAAGTCGTCACATCCATTCCGCCGCGTGTTCGCTACGAAATCATCGCTCACGAATGGGCGATGCAATCGATCGCCATCGATCGGACTGGAAAGAGTCCCAACGTGATCGAGGACATCAATTTTCAAGGTCGCGGTCTAGGCCGATTTCCACTCCCACCCGGCGATCAACTGCAGTCAGGACAGCTGGATGTTTACGTGGCTGCTAAGCAAGCGGGAAATCGAGGCGCTGTCGCGCCCATTACGGCAACCGAAAACCAACCAGAGGGTAATGCCTCAGCGTTGGAACGAGCCATACTGGAAGCCCAGCGACAAGCTCAACAACGTCCTTAACCACGCTCGGCCAAAGACCACGACAGCGCTGTCAAATAACCATGAATGACAAGGGATTTTGTCGCGACACGATCCCGAAGAGACCAAGGCCATCAGACGTGGGTCGCGAATCGAACTGGCAGAAAGCCGATCCCTCTACGCTTTGCGAATAAACTCTTCCGCGTAGCTTCTCACTTCGCTGCCATTGAGCACATGAACCATCCGCATTTGCTGGACCTGTTCATCACTAAATGACCCCAGTGGAACGTGAATCAACTGCTTTTTGTGACGACGTGCCAGCCGTCGAAATCCACCACCGGGTGGCAAGGCTGACAACAATGCGATTTGTCGACCCTTGGAATACATGCATGCCGCCGCGATCAATCGTTCTTCCAGCGTTTCGGTAAAATCCAATCGAGCATCGGTCCAAATGTCGCGAATCATGATCGGCGGATACAAGAACATCGCGCCACCATACGAGCTCAGACCGATCCCCGGTCCTACCATCTCGTCTTGAAAATTGGTCGCGAACAGGGCCAGTGTCGATTCATCTTTGTGTTCGGCAAACCAAGTCGTTCGCCACGGATACTGACGTGGATCGGCCGGCGAATCAAAGAGCATCACGCAGGCATCCAGCGTTCCACGACTCGGCGGAGCCACTTTGACATAGATTTCTTTTTCATACCAATGCCGAAGCGTATCTCGGATATCGATTCCGTCCTTGACGCTGGTCGTGAACTTTTCGGTCCGAGCCAAATCGTTGCCCATGATCGCCTTGGCACGATCAAAAACGCGCGTGCGAAAGTTTTCGATCCGTTCGTCTTCGGGCGGATAACTACATTGACTGTACGGATTCCATCGATACTTCCATTTACTTTTTTCGGGATCTGTCGGGCGACGTTGCAGCTTCAACGTGCTCCACGTGATGGGCGGCCCCGGCAATCGACTCACCAACGAAACCATCTCGCCGTCGGGCAGTCGTGCTTGATCGATGCCCAGTTTCACCGTGGGCAACTCTGCCTGTTCGCCTTCGCCGCTGCGATAGGGATACTCGTTGGCCCGTTCGGCAACATGCAACGCGTATTGATCGCCCAAGATCTGTTTGGCCGCTGTCACGATCGTGATCAGATCGGGCGTCATTCGTCGGTGAATCAAGGACAGATTGCGGATGTATTGCAAACATTTGGACAAGTGCAGCGGCGTGACGCGTCGGGCTCGTCGCCCCAGTTCTTGCTGGTAAGACTTACGTGCTGCGATCAACAACTCTTTGACACCATCGACTTGCAAGTTGTCGTCGTCTTCTAAATCGATCCGAGCACGTTCGTACAAACCGGTGATAAATGGCAACTCACCGAGCAGAAACATCGCCGTTCGGTTTTCGATCGCGAAACGCTGTGGATCTTGTACCAGGTCGTGTTCAGGCAAGGCGACTTCTGCCGTTGTTTCGCTTTGGGTTGCCCGATTGTTGGGGTCAAATAATTCGCTGTAAGCTTCGCGAATCCATGGCCAATGCAAAACGCTGGTAACCAGCAAAATGCGATCGTACCGCTGCTGCAATTCGGCCAGCCGCGATGCCATGTGAACCATCCGCGCTCTTGTTTGTTGATCGGGCGGACGCATGATGCTGGGCAGCACCGCGGCGGCGAACTTGTCGGGCGCAACATGGCGAACCGCAAATGGGTCGGGCATCACCGTAGCGAAAGGGCAGAATGGATCCGTTTCCAAATCGATAAACACGCGTGCAATGTGCTCGCCCATCGCGGCGCGGATGGCCATGATCACCCCTTGGCAGGGATCCACAGGTACGTAACTCAGCGGCGGCGCCTCGGCCGATTCATCGCTTTCGTGCTCTGCACCCTCGCTTTCCTCGCCCGAATCCCATGGATTGGCTCCCCATTGTTCCATGTCGACGTCGGGGATGTCGTCAAATCGAGGTGTCGCTCCTTGAATGACAATCGACGGACGCGGGAGTTCCAACACCGCCTCTTCGACCGGTTGTTGAAAGGACGCCGGTAGCGGAACGGCGATGCAGTCGAAGTCGTAATCGAGTAGCCAGCGGCGGACGGTCAGGGCAAATTGGCCGCTGCCATGGATAATGGGCAGCACGGCGATCTTTTCGCCCAATCGCAGCAGTTCGGGGACGTCGGCTGAACCCAAGGAATTCACGATTGCACCCCTTTCGATAACAAAGCCATGAGTTTATCTTCTATTGGTTCGCAAAAGTGGAATTTATTTCCGGATGCCCCCGCTGGTTCGATCGAAGCAGTCCTCGAATTATTCGGGCGTCCCTCCACCGCGAATCGAAGCTACCGATTATTCCTCCCGACCCGTCATTTTCATTTTCGCAAAACGCAAGTGTTCATCAAAACACTTGCGTTTTGCATGCGCGTCCTGGTGCCATCGAAACGATCTACCCATTGCGGCGACAGCATCCCACTCAGGCCGACATCACAATTGTCTCAAACGGCTCCAGCCGCTAGGGCGTGGCGACACTTTCGGCGATCGCCAGCACCTCGGTCTTTTCTCCGGGCAAGTACTTGGCAGCCGCCTTGGAGACCGCGTCGACGTCCAATGCCCGAAAGCGATCCAACGTTTCGTCGGTACTAATGTACTCGTTACAAGTCAACCAACGGCTGCCCACGCCGAATAGACGATTGTTGGGTCGCTCACTTTGCATGATGCAGCTCGCGGTCGCTTTGTTAATGGCCTGTTCCAATTCGTCGCGATCGACGCCGTCGTCAACCACGCCCTTCATTACGTCGTCAAAAACCAGGATGTTGTCCGCCATCTGGTTCGGTGCGCAGACCAGATAATTAAACCATGCTCCGGTGTCGGTGAACTCTTGAGGCCATAGCGTCGCAACTTCGGCGCGTCCGGTGTCGATCAATTCCCAAAACAAGCGACTCCCTCCGTCGTCTCCTAAGATCGACGCCAATAATCGCGCCGCATACCGATCTTCGCTCAACTGCGATCCGCCTTCAAAAATGCGGACCAGATACGCTTGCGATGCGTCGGGGATCGCCAACTGACGATCCAACTGGATCCCCTCGGGCAAGACGGCCGGATCGTCGACGGCAAGTGACTGCCCACTGGGTCGGTCGGACCAAGACTTGGTCTTTTCTTCGGCTGCGGCGACTAAGCCATCAAAATCCACATTGCCGGTCGCGGCCAGAACGATATTCTCTGGGCGGTAGCGTCGATGAAAATAACCACGCATCCGATCGGCTGTCATCGCTTCGATCGACTCGGGTGTGCCTAACACGCGTCGGCCGAGTCCCCGCGGGCCAAAGTAGACTTCCATGGAACGTTCGAATGCCCCAAAGGGTGGCTGGTCTTCGTACTTGGCGATCTCTTCCAAAATGACTTGACGCTCCACCTCGAATTCTTCCTCGTCTAACGTCGACGACATCATGTCGGTCAACAAGTCGATCAGGCGATCTTGAAATTTCGGCAGTACGGTGGCGTAATAGACCGTTTGCTCTTCGGTTGTGTAGGCGTTGCCTTGCCCGCCCAATTCGTCAAGTTCGCGATTGACATCGGCGGCGCTGCGCCGGGCAGTCCCCTTGAACATCATGTGCTCAAGAAAATGACTCAAACCGGACTCCGCGTCGACTTCGTCACGTGCGCCAGCCTGAACGAAATATCCATACGCAGCCGAATAACTGCGTGCGTCCACCTCGGCGGCAATTCGCAATCCGTTGGACAACGTGGCGTGTCGAAAATCAGTCATACAATTTCACGAGGCTATTTTGTCTGTGTGCAATTTTTCTGGACCCAGCGTGACCAAACGAAAGTTGCCTGGCGGGTTCGCAATCCAATAGTCACGCACATCTTTCAGGGTTAACGATTCAATCATCGACTCCAACTCGGCCGTCGTCAGCGGATGGCCGAGTTGATAGAAGTCCGAAACGAGTGACGAAGCGCGTGAGGCACTCGATTCTTGCTCCATGATTAATCCGCTCTCGATCCGTACTTTCCAGCGGTCCAACTCCGACTCGGCAAGATCATCGGTCAGATGATCGATCTCGTGCAGCGTCACGTCCAACGTTTCTTGCGCCCGCTCGGGTGTTGTCCCGGCATATCCAAACACGCCGCCGGCTCCCAACAATGAATTACAACTCGCAACCACGGTGTAACAAAGCCCACGCTGTTCGCGCACACGGTCGAACAATCGACTGCTCATCCCGTCGCTCAAAATTCCCACACCCGCACGCATGCGAAAATAATCTTTGTTGCCATAGGGAATCGAATCAAACGAAAAACCGATATGCGTCTGGCTGGATGGTGCCTCAATGTGCTCGTAAGCAGAGTGCCCATCGGCCGCAAACTGATCGTCGGTTGACTTGCCAGGCCAGTCGCCAAATGCATCGCCCGCCCACTGCATGACTTGATCCAAATCGACGTTCCCCGCAATCGCCAAGATCGCGCCGTCGGCGTGGTAGTTCGTGTCGTAAAACGATTTCACATCGTCATGGGTCAAACTGGTCAGACTCTCGCTGGTTCCCTGGTTGGAGCGACCGAGTTGCGACCCGTAATGCATTTCCCGCAGTCGCCGCATCACCCGCTGTGTCGGTTCGTCTTCGACCGCCCGTAATTCTTGCATCATCATCATCCTGGCGTCTTCCAGTTGGTCATCTGGCAGGTGCGGTTGCCGGATGATCTGACCGTACAACGTCAAAGCGTTGCCGATCGAATCGGCCGGCATCGCTGCTCCGTACGACGCCATCGCCGTCGATACGCCGCTGCTGCGATCCATCCCCAAATTGTCTTGGACCGCCACCAAGTCACGACTGCTGAAGTCACCCGCACCCCGCTGCACCATCTCGCACACCAGTGCCGCCAAACCGGCCTTGTCAGGGCTCTCGTACTGAACCCCGGCGGGGACGGCAAGCGAAAACGCGGCGGTACGCAGCCAAGGCATTGGCTGAATCAATACCGTCATGCCGTTGGGCAACCGTTCGGTTCGAATCGTCGTAGGTTCGGTCGACGTAGTCAGGGTACTGCTCCGGTGATCTTGTTTACGCGACGGTCGTCGACGAATTGGTCTGAGAGGCTGGGCTGCGAGGCTGGGTTGTGAGAATCGTAGGCGAGGACAGGTCCTGGCCTGCGAGGTATCTAGAATGCTCTCTTGAGGTGGATACAAAGGTGGCGTGCGGGAGGGACGTATTGAGGTTCGTCGCAGTCGCCGGTTGTGATTCTGGTTCGGTCGATTGCCAATACGATCCCTACCGTCCAGCATTGACCACCAGCTTGTGACATTAACTCATTCCGATGGACACAACGTCCACCGTTTGCACTCGCCCGACCAACGTGTGGCAACTCGCATCGTCGATGTGGATATTGAGGAACTGTCCCGCCTGACGACGATTTCCATCAAAGACAACAATTCGATCACGATGCGTTCGTCCAGTCATCTGCACAACAGCTTGGTCGTCCGATTCTTTTTGCCCCTTTTTACTTGGGCCTTCGACCAAGACTTCGACCACTTCGCCAATCAGTTTGTCATTGTCCTCTTGGGCGATCGCGTCTTGCACCGCCAGCAATTCGTTATTTCGGCGAGCCTTGACGTCGCGCGGAATATCGTCCGGCAGTCGCTCGGACGCTTTCGTGCCCGGCCGCTCACTGTATTGAAAGATGAAACTGTTTTTAAACCGACAACGTTCGACCAACTCAATCGATTTGCGAAAATCCTCTTCGGTTTCGCCACAGAAACCCACAATGAAATCGCTACTAACGGTAGCGTGCGGCAGGATTGTTTCGATTCGCTCGAACATCTCCATGTAGTCGGCAATCGTGTAACCACGTTTCATTCGTTTCAGCACGACATCCGAACCGCTCTGTGCCGGCACATGTAAGTACGGTGCCACTTTGGGCAGATCACGAATCGTGGTCAGCAGCCGCTCGGTCATGTCCTTGGGGTAATTGGTGACAAACTTGATTCGATCGACTCCGTCAACGTCGTGCAATTGTTCCAGCAACGCCGCCATATCAGTCGTCACGCCATCGGCGACGTGTTTGTAACTGTTGACCGTTTGACCCAAG